>JBFHEJ010000007.1:0-19973 GCA_041584255.1 Lysobacterales bacterium | reverse complement strand
TTTCAGCACCGGTTCCGGCCGCTGACGCTGCATCCGATGCCGCGCGATTCAGGGACATTTACGAACGGGAATGGGCTTTTCGCCTGGCCGAGTTTCCTGACCTGGCCACTTACGCGGGCTCCGATGACTACAACGACAGGCTGAGACACGTCTCCGAAGACCATCAGCAACGCCGACGGGCCAAATGGAATCAAGTGCGCGAGGAACTGAAAACCATTTCCTGTGAGCGCCTGGGCCGCGAGGATTGCATCGACTACCGCATTTACCAGAAACAAATCGACGACTACATCACTGGCATCGACACCAGGGAATACCTGCTGACCTTCAACAGCGACTGGGGGTTTTACCTGGGCTGGACCCGGCTGCCGAGTAACACCGATTTCGTCGATCTGGACGATTATCGCGACTATCTCGCACGGCTCGCCATGATCCCGCAGGTCATGGACGAGTACATCGGCCTCATGCAAAAAGGTCTGGAAATTGGCTTCACTCAGCCGCGCGCAGTGCTGGCCGGCCGCGATGCCCCCATAGCGGCGCAGGTCGTGGATGACCCTGTCGACAGCGCCTTCTTCGCTCCATTCAAAGAGCGGCCGGTGGTATTCGAGGAAGCGCAGTGGGCGAAAATCGTAGCTGACGCCAGCCGGGTGATCGGTGAAGGCGTCGTTCCCGCCTATCAAAAACTTCTGGCGTTCATGCGCGACGAATACATTCCGGGCGCGCGCCAGACCCTCGGCGCCCATTCCCTGCCGGGCGGCGAGGCCTTCTACCGCGGCCAAATCCGCCTTTACGCCACCGTCGATATGAGCCCGCACGAGATCCACGAGCTGGGGCTTTTCGAAGTCGCCCGGATCGAGGAGGAGATGCAGGCGATCATCGACGAGGTGGGCTTTGAGGGCAGCCTTGCCGATTTCATCGGTTGGCTGAGGAAGAATCCGGAGTTCTACGCCGACACGCCCCGCCAGCTCCTGGCGGAGGCCTCTTACTGGGCCAAGAAGGTAGACGGCCGATTGCCGATGATGTTCGGCCGGCTGCCGCGCCAACCCTACGGTGTCGCCCCGGTGCCCGAGGAACTGGCGCCGTTCTATACCGCCGGGCGGTATGTCGGCGCGCCACTCGAAGCGCACCGTGGGGGCTATTACTGGGTCAACACCTATGACCTGCCCAGCCGGCCGCTTTACAACCTGCCCGCGCTGACGCTTCATGAAGGTGCTCCCGGGCATCACCTGCAAAATGCGTTGGCCAAGGAGAATGCGGATCAGCCGCCATTTCGACGGTTTGATTACATCTCGGCCTATGGCGAAGGCTGGGGCCTTTATTCCGAGAAACTCGGTGTGGAAATGGAGATTTACGAGACGCCCTACGAGCACTTCGGCCGGCTGACCTATGAAATGTGGCGGGCTTGCCGGCTGGTGATCGATACGGGCATCCACGCCTTCGGCTGGTCGCGTGCCCAGGCCCAGGACTACCTCGCCAGCCGCACCGCGCTGTCGATCCATGAAGTCACCACCGAGGTGGACCGCTACATTTCCTGGCCGGCCCAGGCGCTGAGCTACAAGCTGGGCGAATACCGCATCTGGCAATTGCGCCGCGAGGCCGAGGCAGCGTTGGGCAGCACATTCGATATTCGCGCATTCCATGACGCTATACTTGCGCTGGGATCGGTGCCGCTGGGTGTGCTTTCCGACGAGATGCGGCGCTGGGTGTCCGAGCAGCAGGAATCCGGAGGCAGCAAATGATCAAGGCATGGTTAATCTCGATGATTGTGGGACTGGTGCCGCTGGGACTGGCGGCTGGTGAACTCAGCGATGCAATAAGCGAATCCGACAATCCGCCGGACTGCCCGGCCAGGGTGAGCTTCCTCGAGTTGCGAGACGGCGACGTGGTGCCCGAAACCTTCGAAGTGCAGTTTGTCGTCACCGGCATGGACATTGCACCGGCCGGCGTCGAGGCGCCCAATGCCGGCCATCACCACCTGCTGGTCGACCTCGATGTTCTGCCACCGCTCGATCTGCCGCTGCCCAAGACCGACCAGATCATCCACTTCGGTGGCGGCGAAACCAGTACCGAACTCACCCTTCCGCCCGGTGAACACACCCTGCAGCTGTTGTTGGGCGATCATATGCATGTGCCGCACAATCCGCCGGTGATGTCGCCGAAGATCACGATCACCGTCGAAGACTAGTTTCGGTTCCTGAAGCCGGCAGCGCCCGTCCGAGGACAAATAGAGTGATTGCAATCCGACCTGCGCTGGTATGCCTTGCGCTGCTGTTGGCGACTCAGGTGATGGCCCAGGAGATCGTGTCTTTGGGTGGCGAAGCAGGTGGCGAGGGACGCTCTCCTTCACCGCCGGGGGCGAGTGTCGGCTTCCGTGAGATCAGGGACGGCGATGTCGTGCCGAAGTCGTTCCGGGTCAGGTTCGAAGTGACGGGAATGAAGGTCAGGCGGGCCGGCAACACGACGGAAAACTCCGGCCACTTTCACCTGCTCATTGACTTCGACGACCTTCCTCCAATGGACAGGCCCCTGCCCAGAGACGAAGGCATCTACCATTTCGACAAGAGTGAAAAAAGTGCCGTCGTCACCATGCCGCCGGGTCAGCACACCCTGCAGTTGATTTTCGCCGACTACCGCCACGTCCCTCACGACCCTCCGGTCATGTCCGAGAAAATTACCGTGACTGTCCCGCCTGACCCTGAGTGACACCGCGCGGCATAGACGATGAAACGCACGATTGCCGGTCGCTGTCATTGCGGCAACCTCTCTTACACACTGGCGACCAACCGGCGGTTCGAGGACATTCGGGCGCGCGCCTGTGGCTGCCGATTCTGCAGGGTGCATGGCGCCGGGACCTGGTCGGACCCGGCAGGTGAGGCGACCATTCAAATTGGGACTCCGGAGGCGCTGCAGCGCTATCGCTTTGCTCAAAGAACGGCGGATTATTTCATCTGCCGCTGTTGTGGCGCCTACCTTGGGGCAGTCCTGAGCGAGGGTGACGGGGCATGGTCGACGCTGAACCTAAGATTGAGCGACCTGGCGGTCCCTGAGGATCCGGTCAATTACGATGCCGAGGACGCGAACACGAAGTTGGAGAGACGAAAGCAGATGTGGACGCCGACACGGATCATCGCCGGACGGGCCTGATCAGTCATCGAGATTCCTCTCGATGAGTTCCAGGATGCCGGACTGCGTATCATGCAGGGCGTCCAATCCGTTGACGATGAAACCTTGGTAAAACACCCGCTGCGCCATTGCTGCTTCAAGGGGGTGGCTTCCAGGGTTAAATTCTCACCGGATTCAGACGCATGAAGCGTGACGCCTATGAGGCTGTGGCCCCGATTTTCGACCCGGCACATCAGCCCGGAATCCCGGCCTGGAACCTGAGCCAGGACTCTACCGTGCGGACCGACATTCGCTCTTGTCCGGGCGGGCGGACGATCCAGTACGCGTCTGGCAGTGCGATCGCAAGATCACCAAAAGGCTTGATCAGGGTGCCGAGCGCCAGCGCTTCCTCTGCGAGCCTGGCTCGCGCCAACGCCACGCCGAGCCCCTGGGCGGCAGCCCTCAACACGAGGTCTGATGAGGTGTAGCGCGGCCCTTCCCCGGTGTCGACCTTCTCGGAACAGTATTTTTCAAGCCAAAGATCCCAGGGTGTGTTCGGGTCGCGGTCGTGCAGGAGTTGCAAGTGGCGTAATGCGTCCGGTTTTGCCGGGCGGCCGGCATCCTGCCAGTAAGCGGGGCTCATGACCGGGAATAGCTGATCATCCATCAGCGGCTTGCAGACCAGTCCGCGCCATGGACCTTGACCCATCCTGATCGCCAAATCGGTTTCCTGGGTGGCAGGATGTACCAGCCTTTGCTCGACAATGACCGACAACTCCAGCCCGGGGTGTGCCTCGCAAAACCGGACCAGGCGTGGCAGCAGCCACAGCGAAGCAACTGAGGGCGCCGTCGAGAGTTTTACCGTGTTGGCGCGTGGCGTCTCCTTGAGGCCGTGGACCGCCTTTGAAAGCTGCTCGAAGCTCTCCAGTGCGGCCTGCCCCAGCGCGCGGCCCTGGGGAGAGAACTTCAGTCTGCCGCGCCCCGACGAACGGTCGAAAAGCCTGACGCCGATCCAGGACTCCAGGACGGCCAGGTGGCGACTCACGGAGGAATGTGAGATTTGCAGATTGCGTGCCGCGGGCCGGACGCCATCGGCTTCGAACACCGCCGCAAAGACTTTGAGTGCATTCGCAGGCAGATCATGCATGGTCTAAATATTAGACCATTTGTCATAAATATTAGTCCAGTTTTCTGGTGCATGATCTGTCGACCCATGCAAGGAACGCCTCATGAGTATCCAGGCCGCAGTACTTAAGTCCAGGACCGTTGCCCACGGGGTCCTTGTTCTCACCATGTTGCTCGGCTTGCCGGGCCATGCCGGCGGTGATTGCAGTTCGCCCGAAGGAAGCGAGATCGACTGGGCTGAAGTTTCGCCTGCGATGCTCGCAGGCATGCCCTTCAGGGATGCCGCGGCATTTGATCTATCCCACTACAACGAGCAGCGTGGCCTGCTCGACGTGCCTTTGGACTATGCGCAGTCTGGAGGTCCGCGCCTGGGCATTTTTTATCGCCTGCTGCCATCGTCGGCGGAAGGTTCGGTAATCCGGGACAAGCCGATCCTTGTCATCATGAACGGCGGACCCGGCGTGCCATCCAGCGCGTACCGGTCGCTGGACTTTGACTACGCCGCGGGTCAAAGCGATACACTCAGCGGCCTGGCGCAGCACTTTCGGCTGCTGCTGGTCGACCAAAGGGGAACCGGCAAGTCTTCACCGCTTGATCTCGACGATCCGAAACTCTCGGCGCCGGTGATTGCGCGGTTCTTCGATTCCGATGAGCATGCCCTGGATCACGCGCGGGTCATCGAGCACGCAGTCCCCACCGGCCAGCCGTTTTTTATCCTTGCGCGTAGCTACGGCGGCGAGATCGGGTTTCAGTACCTGCTTGCCGGCGAGAGCGTGCGCCAGCCTGCCGGGATGATCTTCTCGAGCGCCATCCTGCCGCATTCAGAAGCTATGGAATCGTTCGTCTCGCGGCGGGAGAAACAGCGCCAACTCAACCTGCAATTGAAAAAACGGGCGCCTGCTTCAATCGAAAAACTCGAGCACCTGCGCCGCAAGGCCGCGGCGCTGGGGCTTGACCCCGGGAGCGTCAACTTTCTGTGGGCCGACCTGGGCGGCTCCACGGGTTGGGAGCTGGATCTTGAATTGAAGATCGACGGCCTGCTCGCCCTCGAAACGCGGGAAGCCCTGGCTTCGGCCATGGGGGGCGCAATTGTGCAGTCCGTTAATCTGCTCAACTATGTGCTGTCGAGCGCCGCGCTGACGCCCGGCTACACCGACCGCACCATCACGGTGGAGACGGGTCGACGGGTTTTATTCGAGCCCTGGATGCTGGACGAGAACTGGACGCTTAATCAACTTGGCGCCGACGGAAGCTGGCGGGAATGTTTCATTGAAGCGGTCGACCGCAATCCACCACCGCCGACCGCCTTTCCGGAGGTCGCCGACATTCGCCAGGCCCTGTCATCGACACCCGTCCTGTTTACCTTTGGAACCGAAGATGCTTTCGTGCCGGGTGAACTCCAGATGGATCGCGCGCGGGCTTTGGCGGATGCCGAGAGTGCCGGCTTTGTGTTGCTCGAAGGTGGCCACGGCGCGGCCTTCTCAGAAGAAGGGGCGCAGGTGGTGGCCGACTGGGCCCGCAAAGTGCTTGAATCTGACACAGGAGAAAATTGGCCATGAAACCGAAACTCAATGGAATCGACCACGCCCACCTGAACGTAGGAAGCAAGGCGCAAGCGAAGAAATGGTACGGGGAGGTTCTGGGCTTTACGCCCCTCGAAAGGCTGAAGGCATGGGATACGCCAAACGGACCGATGACACTGGAAGACGAGAGCGGGACCATCCACCTGGCAATTTTTGAGAAGGACGGCCCGGCTAATGAATCCTCGATTGCCTTCGGCACGAGCGGCGAAAGCTTCCTTGAATGGAAAGAACACCTAGAGGGCAATGGGCTGAAGTTACGGCTGGCCGATCACGAGTTGGCCTACTCGCTGTATTTCACCGACCCCTGGGGAAATTACCACGAGGTGACGACGTATGACCGGGACTTCGTGGCCCGGTCTCTGGTGGGCTGACGGTTGCAGACAGACTGGAACGAAGCAGCCGGGCATGAAGATCATTGGCAGCAAGAATGAAACCGGGCGGACATGTTTAGGTGTTCTCACTATCAAAACTAACTTAGACCGTGATAATATCGGGAGTATGCGCCCACGCCTGGTCACGCCCATGGACGAAGTCCCGATGATAGGGGGGCGCCTGTGCCTGGATTTCGTCAACACCACGGGCCATCGGGCGGGTATCAAACCGCGGGAGCGCCTGCACTCCTATCGGGACCTACTCACATTCGGCTGCAGAAAGGGTGTGTTGACGGACCCCGAGTCCGCGGACCTGCTTGCCGCCGCGCAAGCCAATCCGTGGGCGGCCAGCCGGGTCGTGCGCGGCATGATTTCACTCCGCGAATTTCTCCACGGCCTTTTCCTTGCGGTTGCGAACGGTCAGGCCCCGACCAAAGCAAATCTCAATCGGCTGAACCATTTGCAGGCGCGATCGTACGGTCAGCGTCGATTGACGTGGGCGGCACACAATCTCGATTGGAAGTTGCCGGACTGGTCATTGGACCTCGAGAGCCTGAGCTCGAGGGTTGTCATATCCGCGGTCGAGTTGTTGACGTCGCAGGACATCAACCTGGTACGAAAGTGCGGCGAATGCGACTGGCTGTTTGTTGACCAATCCAAGAATCACAGTCGCCGATGGTGCAAGAAAACCTGCGGGGATCGGGTCAAGGCACGTCGCTACTATGCCCGGCGGGCGGCCCAGGCATGAGCGACAGCCAGCGAACAGGACCACGCGCCAGCGGATTGTCACCCGGCTTGCTGACTGACGCCCGGAGCCTGTTCGAGGTTCCGGATGACGTGGCGTACTTCAATTGCGCCAGCCTCGCGCCGCGGCTTCGCTCCGTCACCCAGGCCGGGTTGTCCGCCCTGGATCGAATGGCCAGGCCGTGGACGGTGGGCGCCGAGGACTGGTTTTCCGGGGGGGAACAGCTTCGCGTGCTGTTCGCCGCGATTGTCAACGCCACCCCGGATCACGTTGCCCTGGTCCCCTCCGTCAGCTACGGAATTGCAGTGGCGGCGGCCAACCTGCCGGTTGGTCGCGGCAGTAACGTCATCGTTCTGGACCAGCAATATCCGTCCAACGTCTATGCCTGGCGAAACGTGTGTGCCAGAAACGGGGCGCATCTGCGCACGGTGCCGCGAAGGGCAGATCAAAGCCTGACTGAAGCGCTGCTGCGCAAGGTGGACGACAGGACGTCCGTCATCGCCGTGCCCAACTGTCACTGGACGGATGGCGATTTGCTCGACCTTGAGAAGGTCGGCGCGGCGGCCCGCGATGTCGGCTCGGCCCTCGTGGTGGACGCCAGCCAGTCTCTCGGCGCCTATCCGCTGGACGTCAAGTCCGTGCAACCCGATTTTCTGGTTACGGTGGGCTACAAGTGGCTGCTTGGGCCATACGGGCTCGCCTACCTGTACGTCGACGAGAAATGGCATGACGAAGGCCGGCCGATCGAGGAAACCTGGCTCACGCGGGCGGGGGCCGAGAACTTCGCCCGGCTGGTGGACTACGCAGATGACTACCGACCGGGCGCGCGGCGTTTCGACGCCGGCGAGTTTCCCCAGTTCCTGAGCCTGCCGATGGCCTGCGCAGCACTGTCCCAGCTTCTCGAGTGGGGCGTTGACAATATTCAGGCGACGCTGCGGGAGCTCACGGAAAATCTCTCACAACGCTCGGAGCAGCTTGGCTTCATGGCCTCGCCACCGGCACATCGCGCGGGCCATCTCCTGGCCCTCAATCTGCCCCCGGGCCTGGAAAAAGGCTTGGCCCGCGAACTCGCCGATCGAGGGGTTTACGTGGCGGTTCGGGGAAGCAAGATCAGAATTTCGCCGCACCTTAACGTCACCAGTCATGATACGGAGCGACTGATTGAAGGCCTGGAGAAGCTGATCCGGCAGGGCAATGGCGCGTGATTGCCACGGCTCACTGGCTCGTTGAACACACGGCCTGAAGCAGGCGACCTCAGGCCACGCTCAGTCTCACAACGGCGCCGTCCGTTTTTGAAATCTCGCGGCGGTACAGTGTCGCAATCGCATTGACCGTTCTTCGTATTGCGTTTTCCCTGAGAAGATCTCGATGCACGACCAGGTATTCGACCGTTTCGACGAGCGCCGCCGGGCCACTGATACGCACCAGTTCCTGGCGGCCTTCGGCCATGAAGCAGGGCAACAAAGCCAGTCCGATTCCCGAGCGCGCGGCATTTAGGATGCCTGTCATGGTGTTGAAACGCCACTGAGACGGACGGGAAAAAAATCCCTCGAGCCAGCGTTTCTGTTCGGGGTACCAAAGGTGATCGGGGGCGATGCCGATCCAGGGGTGGGACCTGTAGTCATCCAGAGAAACTGATCGCCCGGGTGGCAGCACAAGATCCGGGTGTCCATACAAGCCATAAGCTGTGCGGCCAAGGCGCTTTGCCACCAGGGATTCGCTGTCCGGCAGGCAGGACCTGATCTGGATCTCGGTTTTGCGAGACGCATGATCGGGATGAAGGTGGCCCGAGCACACTTCCAGTTCCACTTCGCCCAGCTCAGCGATGAGTGCGTGCAGGTGAGCGGTGAGAAATTTTTCCCGGATTTCATCGACCGACACTCGAACCACGGTCAGCTCGGTAGCGGCGAGGTCAGGCTTGGCGCGTTCGATGGCATCCGCCGTGCCTCGCATCTGCTCGGCCAGGGGGATCAAACGCTGGCCGGCAGCGGTGGGGCGCAGACCCTGCGGTGTGCGGTCGAACAGGCGCGCCCCCAGCTTGTCTTCGAGCTCCTTGAGACGGCGGCTCATCTGCGGCTGGCTGATGCCGAGCGCCCTGGCGCCTGCGGACAGGCTGCCATTGGACGCGGCGGCTTCGAACAGTTGAATATCCGACCAATTCATATGCGCATAATAAACACAGTGAGTATGCATAAACAAATACCAGAAATGCACATTTGCGCTCTCCTCATGGCGGCGGGTGGCCGGTACCCTCGTCACGTGGGATTTCGAAAGAGGCAGAGGAGAATGGAGCGTCAAACCCCCCGCTTGTTCCTGCGTCAGTGGTCCGAGAAATACTTCGATCACTACGCGCGTATCTATTCCGACGAAGCACAGGCCCGGTTTATTGGCGGCCGAATGGACCGGCCCAGCGCCTGGCGGCGAATGGCGGCAGAGGCAGGGCACTGGGTGCTGCGCGGCTTCGGCACCTGGGCGGTCGTTGAAAAAGCCACAGGCGCTTTTGTTGGAAGCATCGGGCTGTGGCAGCCAGAAGGCTGGCCGGAGCTGGAAATGGGCTACTGGCTCGTCCCCGAAGCTCGTGGAACCGGATATGCCAGTGAGGCCGGGGCGGAGTCACTCCATTTCGCGTTCGATGCTTTGCATGCGTCTACCGTGGTCAGCTACATCGACCCGACCAATAAACCGTCCATTCGTGTTGCGGAGCGGCTGGGCGGCCAGTACGAAAAGACCATTGACCTGCTCAACCTCGGGGCGCACAGGGTATACCGCTATACGGAGCACCCAGCGATCCGCCAGCGTGGTCGTTAAATACATCGTGACCTCCCGGGCTTAAGGCATTAGCGCCAACGGGTCCGCAGCAACCACCATCCGCCCAGGCCCACCGCAATCGCGAGTGACACTAGCGATGGGGGCAGCAGACCGGCGCCGAGCAGCGTCAGGGACAGTGCCAGCGCGACAGCGCCGCCCACAATGAGTGCCCACGGAAGGTGCGGCGGCAGCTGGGGCCCCAGCGCCTGCGCCAGACCGGGAGCGTAATCCGGACGTCCGGCAGTGACACCGAGTGCAACAATTCCGGCCCAGATCACCAGCGTGGCCAGGAGGCTGGTCCACAGACCGGCGAATCGCGCGACGCGGTCGACGTAACTCAGGCTGAAGTGTGCATCCTCGACCGCCTGGTTGGCGTACAGCTTGGCGAAGCGGAACAGCCGTCCCTGGGTCGGCAGGTCGATATGCAGCGGCTGGCCCCCGGCTACGTTGTCCACAGCACCGCGTAAAATTTCGGTGGAGGCCTCGGTGACGCTCGCCATCACGCCCTGGACGAGCACCTGCATGTTGGTCTTCGGCTTGCCGTAGCGTGGCTCGCTGGGCACGTACACGTCCCAGTTGGAGCGCGTGACGATCATGTCGGGCCGCGGCAGACGGCCTTCGATAGCGCCGAAATGATCCATGCCTGAACTGCGTGTGGCATAAACCAGTTCCACCGGGAAGGCGGTTGCCGAGTTCACCATTTTGATCAGCACGTCGCTGGCCCCCGCCACCCTGCCATCGGCCGCGCTGCCCGAGGCCAGCGCGGGTTTCTGGGGCTGGCCGTCAACGAATGCCGACCAGACTTCGGAGCCTTCAGGAAGCTGCAGGCGCAGGAACTGGCGGCGCGAATTCCGTACCTGGAAGCGGACACGGGTGACGGCCAGGCCGTCGGTGGTGAAAAGGGTTTCATAGTGCGCCGAGTCGATGGCCGCCACCTGCACATCGATCTCCTGGTGCCGCGTGATGCGCAATTCCAGCGCGAAAGGCTGGTCGGTGCGCACGTACTTGTATGCGAGCAGGATCGGGTTGGTGGTCTTGAGCACCAGCTGCCGCGGCAGCTCGGAGATCTCCAGCGAGGTCAGCTGATCGACATGGGCCGGCTGTACTTCCAGTGCGGCCAGCGCCTCGATGGCGATGCGCCCGTGCTCGACATCGGCGCCGATCACCTCGATGCGCGGCACCAGGGCCTCTTCGACGGCCTTGCCCGCGCCGTCGACCATAATTCGCTCGTAGTTCAGTTCAATCCGGAATTGGCCGTCCATTTCACGGGTGAACTCAATGTCGACGAACTGGCGGTCGCCTTCGAGTGTGATCTCGTGGTTGCGGATCGATGGGCCGGTAACGCCCAGCACGTTGAGGCTGGCCGGCAGTGCAAGCCGCAGCTCGCGCAGCACGCCCGATTTGACGTCAGCCTCCACGCCGACCTGGCCGTGCAGGGTCACCTCGCCGATCGAAACGAGCATGTCGACCTGGGCGTTGAACTGGCCCTGGCGGCGTTCTGGCGTGACCGTAGTCACTGCCAGCTGGGCAGCCGCGTCGTGGTACTTGTAGGTGTGCGACACGGCTTGCTGCAGGCGGTTGCGGAAGGCCGCAGGCAATTGGTTCTCCCCGACCTCGGACATTTCCTGGTGCGCCAGGGGCTGCAACGCCAGCTCGGCGCTGGCCAGCAGCGCGACCATGCCTTTTTGGCGGCTGACGCCCAGCGCGTTAATCATCGGCACGTCTATGGGTCGGGCGGAAGGCTCTTCGCCCTTGATAACTTCGTTTAGCAGTTGCTCGTAGGTGACCTGCAGTTCAAATACACCGCTGACGGCGCGGTTCAGGAACACGCGGATGTGGCTGCGGCCGGGGGAGGACTCGCCCGAACCGGCAGTCTCTGTGTCTTCTGGGGCCTCTAACACGACCCAGTCAGCGATGGCGCCGGCCTGCGACGTGACGTGGTTGACCTGTGCGCGGGCCGGCAGGCTGAAGCCCAGCACGTTCGCCTCTCCGCGGGTGATTTCGTACTCGATGGCGGCCAGGCCGTACAAAACGCCCTCGGCGGCGTGCAGCGCCTGGTAAACGATGGCGTTGGCGCGGCGCTCGACCGCGATGTCGGCCGGGATGGCATCCATCCAGTTCAGTGACAGCGCGTCGCTCAGCGGGATGAAGAAGGTGGCAAGCGTAGTCTCGCCTTCGCCTGCCAGGTCGATGCTGGCAGCCGGTGCGCGACTGGGTACAGCCCGAAGCAGCTTGTCTCCGGGAAGCCGCAGCTCGAACCTGGAAACTGGAACGCCGGGGATGTCGAACGTGCTGGAAGGAACGCCGTCGGGGGTGGTGACCGATGACAGGAATGCGAGGTCGATGCGGTGCTTGCCGGCGCCCGACACGCGCACCGCGAAGCGCCTGCTTGCACCCGACTCGTCGACGAAGTCATCGACGAACAGAGTGGCCGGCTCGCCGTCAACGCGAACGTCGACCAGGGTGCTTTCGCTGGAGAGCAGCGGCACGGTTACTTCGCCATCGATCAACAGCTCGGCGTCAATGGCGGCACGCCATTCGATCGCCTGCGCCGTGTTGGGCCCCTGGCCAGGTGTCTGGGTGGCGGCTTGCAACACGCCGCTGTACTCGGCGCGGCTGAGCACATACGGACGTTCGTCGGCCAGGCGCCACGAGATCATCAGTGCATGGCTGACGGGCACCGTGCCGGTGGCCGTGGTGCCGGCACCGTCGTCGGTGGTGGCCAGGTTGGCGGCCGGTGCGACCGCGAGATCAATATGGGTTTGGGGAATGCGCATGGCGAAACGCGTGGCGGACGCCTTTGGAATCGGCAGGCTGGTGACGTAGGCGCGCTCGTGAAGCCGTGCGTCGACATGGTAAGTGAGTTGCACGGTCCCTTTTTGGCGGCCTTCGGCCAGCCAGAACAAGCCCTCGGGTCGCTGCACGAGCTGCACTGCGGTGCCGCCGATGCGGGCGGATTCCAGTGCGGCGCCGGGGCCGAGCAGCGGCACCAGCGTCCATTCCTTGCCGAAGGCTTCGACCTCGACTTCGGCGATGACGGTGGCCGTGATCTGCCCGTCTCGTTGCGTATAGGTGATGTTGAGCAGCGACTGTCCAAGGGCGTAATCGGAGGGCGCCGGCAACGACTGCGTGGCGGCCAGGTGCAGCAATTTCTGGTAATCGTCCAGCGGCAGAGTCACCTGGCCGCCGGCAATGGCCGGATCGCCAGCAGTCGTGCCGGACGGGATGGCGACGGCCTCGGTTGCGTTTGCCGTAGCACAAAATCCAGCGATCAGCAGGAAGAACAGGGTCAGCCCGAGGCGGGCAGTTGTGGTGCGAATTGTTGTATTCATTGCCACGTCTCCGGTTGTCCGTGGGTTTTGGCCCAGGCGGCGAGACGCAGCGAGTCAGCCAGTTCGGCTGCGTTCTCGCGTGCCCCAGGAGCGCGCAGGGCTTCCATGTAATGCTCCAGCACGTTTTGGTCGCGGATAAGGTCCGCGTCGCCATTCAGGGCCGGCAGCGTCAGGCGCAGGAATTCGTAGGTCTGATAGATCGCAAGCAGTGCTTCCAGCGCTTCATCCGGCTGGCTGTTGCCGAGCGCCTCGGCAGCGGTTTCAACGGCCGCCGTAAAGTGGTGAGCTAACAGGTTTTTCAGGACGCTGAGTTCGGCCGGACCGCGCGGGGGCTGGCCCACGCCAGCCAATGCCGGCTGCTCAGTATCGCCGCGCGGCAGGTCGAGCTGGCCGTGCAGCGCGCCGTTTCGGCGATAAACCAGATCCTTGTAGCGCAGCGTTACTTCGGCGACCGGGCCGGGCCCCGGGGCGACCACGTCCAGCAGCACGGTGAGCGCGTCACCCGAATAGATGGATGGAATCACGATCTGAATACCGTCCTCGTCCTCGCCACGATCGGCCTGGATGCCGAGGTGCTGAGCCAGGCGGCGGTCCATGGCGTTCTCGATGTCGCGCACGCGCTGCGCCCGGTGCGCATCCAGCCGCTCGGAGCCAACGACGTCGACCAGTTGAACGCCAGGGGCCAGGCGGATGGAAAGCCGCGCCGCACGCGCCACCGCCTGGCTGGCGGCATGCAATTCACTCTCGATCAGGTCACGCGCCTCGGCGGGGGCTTCCAGGTAGCGGCGCTGCCCCAGCCCGGCCAGCACCAGCTGCTCGGCCTGCGCATTGCTGGCGCCTGCGCCCAGCGGGACCACGCTGAGCGTAATCCCATTGCGTGCATTGTCGTGCGCCAGCGCGGACAGGTCGCCCAGACCCGGCAGTTCACGTGCGGACAGCAGCAGCACGGAGCTGCTGCCAATCGGGCGCGCGTCTTCTGCGGCATCGTCGCGCATGCTGTCGCGCACCAGTTCAGTAGCCCGCTGCATAGCGGTCAAGGGGTCGAGAACCATGCGGTGGGCGGCCAGATCCTCGGGGCGAACTACCAACTCTGGATACGATCCTTCCTCAGCGTTGACAATTTGTTTGGCCAGATCGAGGGAGCCGAAACGGAATTCGTCCGGGGGCAACACCAGGCCGGGCCCGTGGCCGGGTTGGCCGGTGAGCACGAGGGCGAAGCGGTCGCCCGCTTGCCTGCTCGCCAGCAGGGCGTCGATCAGGGCATTGGCAGAAATGCGTACGCTGTCGGGTGCAGCCGGCGGAATATCGACCACCATGGCCAGATTCATCGCCGGCCGCGTGCCCCGGCGGTGCTCGATGCCCTGAATGCCAACCTGCAGGCGAAAGCGCGTGAGGGAACCGTCCGCCGGTAGCGCGGCGGCGTCGGCCATCAGGCTGAGGGCCAGCGTATGGTCGTCGGGGGCATCGAAAGGCTGAGCGATCGGCTCCACCGCGCGCTCCAGCGTCGGGTCAGGCAGCCACGAGCGATCCCACTCGGCCAGCCGTGCGTTGAGCAGGCGGATTTCCGGGTCGCCGGGCACATAGGTGTTGGCCCAGTAGCCGGAGGCTGGCTGGAAATCGAGGCCTTCGGTGCGCTGGTAGTGGGCCAGGAAGTTGAACTCGGGCACGATGGTGGATTCTGACGCGACGCCCATGGTGGCCAACTTGTCGCCGCTTTCTTCCTTGTCGTCTTCGGCACCCGTTTCGCCGCCGGTCCCCGACAGTCCGCCGACTTCGCTGAGCGGGTGACGGGTCGGCTCGGCATCGGCTTTCTCGTGATCCTCGCCGTCAAGATTGCCATCAGCCCGAAAGTAAGACGAGTCGGGCGACAACGCCTCATTTTGCGTGATTAAGACCCCCTCGTCGATGTTCTTTCTCGCGTTCGCGGCGCCTTCGGGGACCGCCGTGGGGGCGGCGGTCTCCTCTGCGGGTTTGCTTGGCTGGGCATACTCGCCGGTCTTGCCACCCGTCACGATGACACTATCGAGTTCCAGGTGCTCTGCTGCCCGGCGCTGAGCGCGTTCATCGCCGAATGTCTCGTTTGGCCCACGCGCGCCGAATTGTCCGTCGCGGTCGGCGAGCCGGGCGGCGGCATCCTGTTGATGCGCCTCTTCAGGGATGGAAGAGTAGCTATCGAAGCCCGGCGACTGCAGCGCGGGGGTGTCGACCGGGGATTCTTCGAGCGACTGGGCCGCGGTAATGCGCGACCGCGCGGCGTTCAGTTCCTTCAGTTCGGACTCCCGCCGGATTACCGAATTGTCGAAGGGGTCAGTCGCGATAGGTTCCGCGTTGGGCCGCTTTTCAACCGCTCGAAGCTGATCCCGGCCCACCATCTGGCCCGAGCCCTGCGGAAAGTCCGCCGGCACCTTTTGCGGCCCGGTTTCCTGAAGCACCAATTGGTAAGAAATTCCAAAAGCAGCGAGCAGAGCGGCAGCGCTTGCCAGGGAAGGCGCCAGATAACGCCGCCGGGAGCCGGGTGAAGCGGAAACCGGATCTGCCGCGGCGACGGTGGCCTGAACTTTGTCGGTCAGCGCCACTGCCGGTTCGTGCTCGGGCAATGCCTCGAGCAATTCAGGAATCTCGTTCCACGCGCGCAGCAATTGCTGACAAGTCGCGCATTTGTCGATGTGCATGCCCAGTTCGGGGTGATCGGACAGGCCTTCGCCGCCATGTTCGACAAGCCATGCCTTGACCAGCTCACAGCAGTGGTGAACGGATGAATTGCTCATGATGGGTCTCCACCGGCGGCAAATGCCGGGTCGTCGCGTTTCGCGAGGCGCTCGGCGAGCGACAGCCGGGCGCGGCGCAATTGGGTCTTTACGGTGTTCTCGGGAACGCGCAGCAGATTCGCAATCTCCTTCATCCGCAAGCCCTTGATGGTCGATAGCACCAGGACGTCGCGCTGCGCGTCGGGTAATTCCGCAATCTGGCCTTCCAGCCAGGTGAGGGTGGCTGCCTGATCTGCCGTTACTTCGGGCCCGGGCGCGCGACCGTCATCGAAAGTGGGTTCGCGAGACGCCTCTCGGCCTGTCTCCGCGTTGGGACGATTGCTCATGTCAGATTGGTCTCGCCAACCGATCATTGCGTGTCGCCTCCGGCCGCTGGCGCGGCGGTGGTTGCGCACCGTGTTGATCACGATGCTGACCAGCCATGGCCGCAGCGGCTCGCTGGGCCGATAGCGGCCGGCAGCGCGGTGGACTTTCAGGAACACTTCCTGGAACAGGTCGTCGCGGTGCGCGTTCTCGACGCCGTAGCGGAACAAGAGGGTCATTACCAGCGTGCGATACGCAGTGAGCAGCTCACAAAATGCGTTTGGATCACCGCGGTGGTGGCGCGGCAACCAGTTGCGCTCGCCAAGGTCGACGACCTCAGTTTGCGCAGCGCCAGGTTCTGTTGCGGCTTGGCTGTTCATGACTCCCGATTCAACCCTCCTTTCTCCTGCTTACACCGCAACTACGAGAAAGTTTCAGCCGAAATCGGGTTTGCCGCCGCCTCGATGGGCTGTTTGGCGACGCAAGAGTGGCGCTATTCCGGTAGGCGTGCCCTGCCCAGGTTGTTGGTGTCGGTGCCAAACCACAAGCTATTGCGGGCTTTGTCGTAGACCATGTGGCGAACCGCGCCGCCGCCTGAAGGCACCGGGAGGTCGACGATGAACGACTCGCTGGCTGTGTCGAAACCGACCAGGGTGTTGGGCTGCTGACGGGTTTCGAAAAACCAGATGCGATTGCTTGCATCAACGGCCATGGCATACGGGCCAGAGGGCTGGTTGGGCGCTTCCCACTCTCTTATCTGCCCGTCTGCAGGGTTATAAACACCGAGGTAGCCCTGGGCATAGTCGACGTACCAGATTCTGTCGTCGCTGGTGATGGCGATTCGCCTCGGCCGGGAATCCTCGCGGGGCAGATCGATTTCTTTCAGTTCCATGTTCGCGGGATCAATCGTCGCAAGACCATTGGTTCCGAGTAGCACCACCCATGGCCGGCCCGTGGAATCGAGCTCGATGCCGTATGGCCGCGCCTTGGGCGTGTGGATCTCAACAAGCTCGACATGCCCCGTCCTTTTGGCCATGCGACCGACGAAATTGCCCCATTGCACGGTGAACCAGATGTTGCCCTGGTCGTCGAACACCTGGGTGTGGGGGTCAGCGGCATCTTCATGGGGCATCGGATAGGTCTTCAGCGCGCCGGTTTCCGGGTCCATCTGGCCGATCCAGCCCTTGCGGTTGCCGGCGATCCACAGGGTCTCGTCCTCATCGACAATGATGTTGTGGGGACCGGTGCCGTCGGGCAGGTCATGACGCGAAAACCGGCCGGTGTCGGGATCGAAGTGGCCGACGTAATGACCTTTCTGGCCGACGAACCAGATCGTGCCGTCCGGTGCGACGTCAGGGTCCCGCGGCCGGCTGTCCGGCCAGGGCACCGGCCATTCCGTGACGGAGACGGCGAGCGCCTGGCTGTCCTCCGCGACGAGGGCGCCGGGCAGCAGAAGGCACAGGCTCATCAGGACCGCGTGGGCGGTAGTTGGAACGCGGATGGTCATCTTTCCTCCCGGTCAGTTCCCGGGCCACGATATACGCAGCCCGCGTTGCAGGTTTCCTGGACCACGACCTTGCAAAGGCCGGGGAGCGCGACATCAAGCCTTGCCCATGCCCAGCGCGCCAGGTTTTCGCTAGTGGGATTTTCCAGGCCCTCGATGTCATTCAGACAGCGGTGGTCGAGCTGTTCGAACAGTGGCTGGAATGCGCGCTTCAGCTCCGCAAAGTCCATGACCCAGCCCGAATCCTCCCCGACGTCACCACTCACATGGACCTCGATGCGAAAAGAGTGCCCGTGCATCCGGGCGCACTTGTGCCCGTCCGGCACGTTGGGCAGGAAATGGGCCGCTTCGATCTGGAACACGCGAAAGACATCCATGTTCCGATTGTACCGGAACCACCTGATGGCGCTGGCATGAGGAGGCCGCTGCGGGATCGACTACTTGGATGGATTCTTCGAGCTGAAACGAACGCGCTTGTGTGAGCCGTCGCAGAACGGTTTATGCGCCGATTGGCCGCAACGGCACAAGTTGCCCCGCGCCTTGGAGCATTGCTGCCCGAGATAATCGACGATCCGCATGCGGCCGTCGAACTGCAATGGCCCGTCCTCAACGCAGGTGATGGCCACCGGCACGGGGCGCATGGGCACGGGCGCTTCCGAGCCCTCTGCGAAACGGCCCGGGTCCATGAATTCCATTTCAATATGCTGATCGTCGCAAAACGGCTTCTTTTTCGAATGGCCGCAGCGGCACAGGATGAGTTGGTTGGCCAGTTCGAGCGTGCCGTCTTCGTGAATCAGCGTGATGTTGCCCTTGAGCTTGAGCGGGCCGAATTGGGTGACCTTAGTTTCGTTGAGGATATTGACCAGGCCTTTGCGGCCCTTCTCGGCGCGCTCAGAGAGCCACCGATTGAGGGCGCGGGCGGATTTCGGCAGGTGATGGTCCTGCTTACGCTTTTGAGGCGCATCGATTGGTTCCTGTGCGGGCTTTTGCACAGTCTCGCCGATTGCCGGATGGGATTTGGGTTCCCCCTGCGGCATTTGATCCCCCAGGACTGGCCGTCGCAATTTTGAGGGGTCTTCCATGACTATTCCTCGTCTACAACAAGGACACTCAACAAGGACACTACGGTCCATCCTATACTGTAGCACCAGTGAGAGATCGCCGCGACCGCAATGAGGTAGAAAGCATGATAAAGGCAGTCCTGACCCTGCTCCTGATCTGGACTTCCACGGTCTGGGCCGACATCGATCCGGCGCCGGATCGTGACCGTGGAGAAGGACCATTTGCACGATTAGTGTTGCGCGGCGTTACCGTGGTCAGTGGCGACGGCGCCCCACCGTTTGGGCCCATGGACATCGTCATCGCAGGCAATCGAATTACCGCGATCGAATCGGTTGGCTATCCGGGGGTGCCGATCGAAGACGAGGATCGTCCGGTACTTGAAGACACAGACCGCGTCATTGACCTCGAAGGTCATTACGTGCTGCCCGGTTTCGTGGACATGCACGCGCATTTCGGTGGCGATGCGCAGGGTGTGCCGGCCGAGTACGCCGCCAAGCTGTGGATGGCGCACGGCATCACGACGATTCGCGAGCCGGGCAGCTTCAATGGCCTGGAATGGGTCAGAACTCACCAGTTGCGCAGTGAACGGAATGAAATCACGGCGCCACGGATCGTTCCCTACCTCGGCTTCGGGCTGGGTCGCGAAGGTCCGATTGGTTCGCCCGAGGAGGCCCGTGCGTGGGTTGAGGAGGTCGCCGGGGAAGGTGCCCGGGGCATCAAGTTCTTTGGCGCGCCCCCGAACATCATGCGCGCGGCACTGGAGGCAGCGCAGGCACAGGGGCTCGGGACTGCGATGCATCACGCGCAGCTCGACGTGGTTCACTGGAACGTGCTCGACTCCGCCCGTGCCGGGTTGACCACGATGGAGCACTGGTACGGGCTGCCGGAAGCCCTCTTTACCGACCGCGTCATCCAGGACTACCCGGTGGATTACAACTACGCCAATGAACAGCACCGCTTCGGCGAGGCCGGACGTTTGTGGCGCCAGGCGGCCCTGCCCGGGAGCGAGAAGTGGAACGCGGTTCGCGATGAGCTCATCGCGCTTGATTTCACCCTTGATCCCACCCTGACCATCTACGAGGCCAACCGTGATTTGATGCGCGAAATGAACGCTGACTGGCAGCACGATTATGCCCATCCCAACCTGTGGGACTTCTTCCAGCCATCACGCCGGGCACATGGTTCGTACTGGTTCGACTGGACAACCGAAGATGAAATCGCCTGGAAAGAAAACTTCCGCCTGTGGATGACCTTTCTCAACGACTACAAGAAT
>JBFHEJ010000006.1:0-20055 GCA_041584255.1 Lysobacterales bacterium | reverse complement strand
TGCTCAGGCAAACGGCCGACGCGCTGGACGCTCCCGTTGACATCGAGGAATGGAATCCAGGCACCCGGGTTTCAGCCGGTCGCCTGGCATGTCTTCATGTCGGCTTGTCAGAGCCAGCCGTGGCGGGACAACTCTCTCCCCGCAATGCCAAATACGTCCTGGAAACCCTTCACCAGGCGGTGCGCCTGGTCCGCTCAGGCCAGGCCGCAGCACTGGTGACCGGTCCGGTGAACAAGGCGGCCATCAACGACAGCGGCCACCCATTCAGCGGACACACGGAGTACCTGGCAGCGCTGGCCGAAACACCCGAGGTGGTCATGATGCTCACGGCGCCCGAGATTCCCGGCTTGCGTGTGGCATTGGTGACGACGCATTTACCTTTGCGACAAGTTGCCGACGCAGTGACGGCGACGCGTATCGAAAGTACGCTGCGCATCACCCACCACGACCTGCGGCATCGATTTGGCATCAGCCGGCCACGGTTGCAGGTGCTCGGGCTCAATCCGCACGCCGGCGAGGGCGGCCACCTTGGCCTGGAGGACGACCAGGTAATCCGGCCAGTGATTGAACAGTGTGCCGCGGCCGGCATGGATCTGGTCGGGCCGGTACCAGCCGACACCGCGTTCACACCCAACCGCCTGGCAGACTACGATGCCGTGGTCGCCATGTATCACGACCAGGGCCTGCCTGTTCTCAAGCACGCCGGCTTTGGCAAGGCCATCAACATCACGCTGGGGCTGCCGTTCATCCGCACGTCGGTCGACCATGGAACGGCGCTGGATATTGCCGGCAAGGGCATGGCAGACGAAAGTTCCCTGCTGCAGGCCGTGACCATGGCCGAATCGCTGGCGATGCAACACTGAGCCCCGCCTCCGTGCCGCACAGACCGCGAAAGCGCTTCGGCCAGAATTTCCTGGTCGATCCCATGGTGATCGAGCAAATCTTGACCGCGATCGCCCCTGTCCCCGGCGAGGTGATCGTGGAAATCGGGCCCGGCCAGGGTGCCTTGTCCGGACCGCTGCAGGAATCCGGCGCTGAATTGCACGTGGTCGAGATCGATCGTGACCTGGCGGCTGATTTGCCGCAGCGGGTACCGGGTCTGGAGCCCGGACAGATTCATGTCGGCGATGCCCTTGCAACAGATCTCGCAAGCCTCGTGCCGCTGCCGCCCGGCCAGCGGATACGGGTCGTGGGCAATCTCCCCTACAACATATCGACCCCGTTGCTGGTTCGCCTGATGGAAAGTGCAGACGCGATTCGAGACATGCATTTCATGCTGCAAAAAGAAGTCGTCACACGAATGGCGGCATCGCCGGGCAGCCGTGACTATGGGCGCCTCACGCTACTGTGCCAACTGCACTGCGCGGTGGTGCCGCTGTTCGACGTTTCGCCGGCCGCTTTCGATCCGGTGCCCCGGGTGTTTTCATCATTCGTGCGCCTCATTCCCCACGCGTCGCCACCAGTCGATATTGCCGATCCCGGTATTTTCCAATCGATCGTCACCCAGGCCTTTTCGCAGCGCCGCAAAACGCTGAACAACAGCCTCAAATCCCTCATGACCGCAGCGCACATTCGCGAGGCCGGCGTCGACCCGAGCCTGCGAGCCGAAGCCATCGGTCTTGCCGACTATGCCGCCCTGGCGAAAGTCATGGCACACTATGCGAGTCAACCCGGGGGAATCCATGGAAGTTGAAATCAAACCGCAGCCGACTTACCTCGGTCAGCACGAAGGCCGGTATGCCTTTGCATACCGCATCACCATCACCAACCGTTCATCCGAGCCGGTACAGCTCCTCAACCGCCACTGGATCATCACCCATGCCGATGGCCGCACCGAGGAAGTGCGCGGTGAAGGCGTGGTGGGGGAACAACCCCGGCTGACACCCGGCCAGTCACACACCTATTCGAGCGGCGCGATGATTCCAACCCCAACCGGCTCGATGAAAGGCAGCTACGGATTCGTGACCGATTCCGGCGCTACCTTCGAGGCGGAGATTCCCGAGTTCGTTCTGGCGGCACCCGAAGCACTGCATTAGGCCTGCAGGTAACCATGGCGCACTACATTATTGGTGACGTGCAGGGTTGTTACGACCCGCTGCAGCGCCTGCTGAAGAAAATCCGTTTCGACGTTTCGCGGGACAAGCTGGTTTTTTGCGGTGACCTGGTGAGCCGGGGCGGGCGCTCCCTCGAAGTGCTGCGACTGGTGCAGTCACTGGGAAAACGCGCGAAAGTCGTGCTCGGCAATCACGACTTCCACCTGCTGGTCGAGGATCAGCGATTCCCGGATGGAAACAGCAAGTATCGGGAATTCCGGCAGATTCTCCAGGCGGAGGATCGTCCAGAGCTCATCGATTGGCTTGCCGGCCAGCGCCTCGCCTACTGGTTGAAAAAACACGGGGTCATGGCGGTTCATGCAGGCGTTATCCCGCAGTGGACTGCAAAAGACACCCTTGAATATGCTGCGGAAGTTGAAGCCGTCTTGCGGTCACCGAAACGGTCCAAGTTCCTGCTCAAGCTGTTCAAGGATCGACGCCGGCTATGGCGGGACGACCTCAGCGGCATGAAGCGGCGCGCGATGATCACTCACATCCTGACCCGAATCCGCTATTGCGACGCAGCCGGCAAACTGAATCTCAGTGCCACGGGACCACCGGGTTCCCAGCCGGCCGGCTTTCTGCCGTGGTTCAAGCACAAGCACCGGCAGACACGGGACGTGAAAATAGCCTTCGGACACTGGGCCTCGCTGGGGCTGCGAATCAGAAAGCGTTACGTCGCCCTGGACTCCGGTTGCGTATGGGGCGGAAAACTCAGTGCCTGGCGCGCCGAGGACGGGGAGGTGTTTCAGGTGCCGCTGAAGGCCAGGAAATCCTGGTCGTAGCGGCCCCGCCTGCCGTTAGCCCAACCATGCGGATCAAGGTTCGGACCAGCCGGCTGCCGGCCTGCGCTGGTACTCCACGATGTCGTAAGCCAGTTCATTGTCGTTGCCGGATGCGAAATGCTCACGGCTGACCGGAATCCATTCATCGGAATCCCACGAAGGAAACCAGGTGTCGGCCTCGACTTCGCACTCGATGTGCGTCAGCACCATCCGCTGGGCCAATGGCAGCGCCTGTTCATAGAGGCTGCCTCCGCCGATGATCATGACCTCGTTGCTGTCAGCCAAATCGATGGCCTCACGCAGAGAATTGGCGATATCGCATCCCGGCGCTTCGAGATTCTGGTCCCTGGTCACAACGATGTTCTGGCGCCCGGGAAGCGGGCGGCCCACTGCCTCCCAGGTCTTGCGGCCCATGACGACGCTTTTTCCAAGCGTTGTCACTTTGAAGTGCGCCAGCTCTGCCGGAAGGTGCCAGGGCATGGCCCCGCGCAGGCCAATGGCCTGGTTACGGGCCATGGCGGCGACCAGTGTAAGCAACTTCTGATTGGGCTTGGGTATCCGTGCCGCTTCCATCATCTCGCCCCTTTCACACCGCGATCGGCGCTGGAATGGCGGGGTGGCAGCGATACCCCTCCAGCTCAAAGTCGTCGAACACGAAATCGAACAGGTCGCGTCGCGCCGGGTTGAGCTTCATCTGGGGCAGCGGGTATGGCTCACGCGAAAGCTGGATGTCGGCCTGCTCGAGATGATTCAGATACAGATGGGCATCACCAAGCGTCAGGATGAACTCTCCTGGCGCGAGGTCCAGCACCTGCGCAATCATCATGGTCAGCAGCGAGTAGGAGGCGATATTGAATGGCACGCCCAGGAAGACGTCGCCACTGCGCTGGTAGAGCTGACAGCTCAGCCGGCCTTCGGCGACGTAGAACTGGAACAGGGTGTGACATGCCGGCAACGCCTGCAATCCCATGGCCGCGTTTTCCTGCGGGCTGCGGGACTCATCGGGCAGCACGGCCGGATTCCAGGCGGAAACGATGTGACGGCGCGAATCGGGGCGGTTTCTAAGATCATCCAGAAGGATGCTGATCTGGTCGATTACCCTGCCATCGAGCGCCGGCCAGGCGCGCCACTGCGCGCCGTAAACCGGCCCCAGTTCGCCATTGTCCGTGGCCCATTCATTCCAGATGGTGACACCGTTGTCGTTTAGATAGGCGATGTTGGTCTCGCCCTTCAGAAACCACAGCAGTTCGTAAATGATAGAGCGCAGATGAAGTTTCTTGGTCGTGACCAGCGGGAAACCATCGGCCAAATTGAATCGCAGCTGGTAGCCAAACAGCGACAGCGTTCCGGTACCGGTGCGGTCCGTTTTTTTTGTGCCGTTATCGAGAATGTCCTTGAGCAGTCTCAGGTATTGCTGCATGTCACCCCTGTGCGTCCCTGCCGGACGTGAACCGCGCCGGCAACTTCATCATCACCACGCCTGCCAGGATCATTGGCAGCGAGAGCACCATGCCCATTGTAAGCCAGCCGCCTGCCAGGTACCCGATATGTGCATCCGGCTCGCGGAAGTACTCTGCGACAAACCGGAAGGCGCCATAACCGACGAGAAACAGTCCCGAAACAGCCGCCGATGGACGGGGGCGGGCCGAGTACCACAACAGGATTACGGCCAGCAGGAGACCTTCCATACCCGCCTGGTAAAGCTGACTCGGGTGGCGCGCCAGGTGATCGAGTTCACCGCGGCTCCAGGCTTCACGCAGGGCTTCATCCTGCCAGCCGCCGGGCTGCACGGCATTGGCAAAGACCATGGCCCAGGGCACGTCCGAAAGCCTTCCCCACAGTTCACCGCCGATGAAGTTGCCAACTCTTCCAAGGCCGAGGCCAAGTGGCGCCAGCGGCGCAGCGAAGTCCGATACCTGCCAGAACGTGCGGCCAGTTTTGCGCGCATACCACCACATCGCGGCGATCACGCCCAGGAGCCCGCCGTGGAAGGACATGCCACCCTCGTTGATCCGAAACAGGAACAGCGGATCGGCAAGAAAGGAATCCAGGCCGTAAAACAAAACGTAGCCCAGGCGCCCGCCGAGGATGACGCCGAGCATGCCGTAGAACAGGAAGTCCCCGACTTCGTTGGGATCCCAGCCAAACCAGGATCGTCTGCGCGCGAGCAAGCGCCCACCTGCCCAGAACAAGACGAAAGCCAGCAGGTACATGATGCCGTACCAGTGCACCGACAGCGGGCCAATCGAGAACGCCACCGGGTCGATGGCTACATACCAGTATTCGGAGGTGCTCAAAGGCGTCTTTCTGTTTTCAGTGCAGCACGAAGCGGGCCGATGGCAGGATATGCCAGCCCCTCGAATCCTTCAACTGCGATGCCGCGGCCAAGGGGATTTCACTTCGCGACACGCATGAATACATCCCTGTACCTCTTCGGAGACATCCCTGTCTCCGAAGGTCGCGAAGCAAAGTCCCCTTTCCGACGGCTAATCCCGCCCGGCACAACTTCGCAACTGGGCCGTGGGCTGGGGCAGTCTTTCCAAGACCGTATCGTTCAGGGATGAATCATCCGAGCGCCCATGGATGCTTTCACAGTGTGTCTTGGAAAGTCATTCCCATTCCGCGGCCCTCAGCTTCAATTGACTCATGTAATGTATGGATATGGGTGGAGAATCAAAGATTCGGAACCGGCTGGGGGAGGAATCCAGCCTGTACCTGCGCCAGCATGCAGATAACCCGGTGGCGTGGCAGCCGTGGGACGACGAGGCGCTGGCGCTGGCACGCGAACTCGAGCGGCCCATCCTGCTCTCGATTGGCTACAGCGCCTGCCACTGGTGCCACGTCATGGCCCACGAGTCTTTCGAGGACGAGGCCACCGCCAAGGTCATGAATGACCTCTACGTGAACATCAAGGTCGACCGGGAAGAACGCCCCGACCTCGACAAGATCTACCAACTCAGCCACCAACTGCTGACAGGCAGAGGCGGCGGCTGGCCGCTGACCCTCTTTCTCGATCCCGAGGATCACATACCCTTTTTCGCCGGCACCTACTTTCCGGTGGCGCCCCGCTACGGCATGCCGTCTTTTGGCGACGTGCTCCGGCGCGCACGGCAATGGTTCGATGCAAATCCCGCCGAGGCCCGGGACCAGGGCAGGCGGCTGCAGCAGGCCATCGAGTCCATCCAGGCTGCACCGGCTCCTGCCTCGCCGCCAGCGGAAGCGGACACGGCATTTGACGATGTCACAGACCTGGTGCGCACTGCGGCCCGGGACTTGCTGGCCCGCTTCGACAAACGTAACGGTGGCTTTGGCGGCGGGCCCAAGTTTCCGCAAGCGCCGCTGCTGGAGCTGGCTGCGCAGATCGGGGCGAGCGGAGTCGACCATGCAGCCGAAGTCGAGCAGGCGCTGATTTCGTCACTGGAAAAGATGGCGGCGAGTGGGTTGCGCGACCATCTCGACGGCGGTTTTTTTCGCTATTGCGTCGACGACAGCTGGACCATCCCTCATTTCGAGAAAATGCTGTACGACAACGCCCAGCTGCTGCCCCTTTATGCCGAAGCCGCTAATCGCAGCGGTAGCGCCAGCCTGGGTCGGGCCGCCGAGGGCATCGTGGAATGGTTGCGCGAGGAAATGCTGCAGGAAAACGGCGGCTTCTCTGCCAGCATCGACGCGGACGCGGATGGGGAGGAAGGCGGTTTTCACGTGTGGCAGCGCGACGAAGTGCGCGACCTGCTCGACGAGGAAGCCTTTTCGCTGTTCGCCGAGCACTACGGCCTGGCACAGCCGCCCAACTTTGAAAACAAGGCCTGGCACCTGGTCGGAAACGTGGAATCAGGAGGCGACCCCACACCCCTGGAGGCGGCACGGCAAGCAGTGCGAGCTGCTCGCGAAAAACGCGTTCGACCGACTCTGGACCCAAAACAGATCACATCCTGGAATGCACTGGCCGCAGGTGGCCTGCTGCGCGCCGCACGTGCAACCTCCCGGGACGACTGGATCGAACTCGGGCAAGGGGCACTGGACTTCATCCGGGAGCAGCAATGGGACGGAAAACGACTGTTGGCCGTCCACAATGCTGGCGAGTCCCGATTTGCGGGGTACCTGGACGACTACGCTTTCACCCTTGAAGCCCTGCTGGAGAGCCTGCGTACCGCATGGCGCACGCTCGACCTGGATTTTGCCATGGCGTTGGCCGATGCCATGCTGCTTCGCTTCGAGGACGAAAAAAGCGGCGGGTTCTTTTTCACGGACTGCGAACAGCCGGCGCCTATCGCCCGCAGCATGGTGGTGCAGGATGACGCCACGCCCGCGGCCTATGCGATTGCAGTGCCCGCCCTGCAGCAACTGGCTGCTCTGGTCGGGGACAACCGCTACCTCGATGCCGCCGGTCGCGCTCTTGCGCGGGCTCGCGGCGGAACTGAACAACATAGCCTGGCCTTCGCCAGTGCGGCGCGGGCAGCCATCATCGCCAGCCGACCGCCGCCACAGGTGCTCATCAGGGGCAGTGATGCCGAAAAATCGTCCTCGCTGAAACAGTGGCTGGAGGGCGCGTTGGCGGTACACTGCTACCTGATTCCTGCGGACGTCGCCGACGCCGGGCAGCATCTGCCAGGCCTGCTTAAGGCAGTCGCGACCGAGGCGCCCGTGACGGCCTGGGTTTGCCAAGGCATGCGCTGCCTGCCACCGGTCAACTCGCGGGAAGAACTAAGGTCGCTGCTTGGTATTTAGTCGATCTCCAGGGGGTGAGAGTCCTCACATGCTCGACGCTTTGCTGACCAATCCACACGGCATCGCCGTGATGATCCTCATCGTCGTGGCCCTGTTCCTGTTCACGCGCGAAAGCATCCCCTTTGAGACCACCAGCCTGTTTGTCATGGTGCTGCTGGTGATCGGGTTCCAGCTTTTTCCCTATATGCAGGCCGACGGCACCACGCTGCAAGCCAGCGACTTCCTGCTCGGCTTCGGGCACAAGGCGCTGATCGCCGTCAGCGGCTTGATGATTTGCGGCGAGGGACTGATCCGCACGGGAGCGCTGGAGCCCGTCGGGCGATTCCTGTCAAGGCTGTGGCGAAAATGGCCCGGAGTTTCGCTGCTGGTCACCATCCTGACCACCGTGGGACTCAGCATGTTCATCAACGACACGCCCGTGGTCGTTCTCATGCTGCCCATCCTCATCGGCGTGGCCCTGCGGACCGGCGCGGCGCCCTCCGGCTTCCTCATTCCGATGGGTTTCGCCGCCATCCTGGGCGGCATGGCCACCACTATCGGCACCTCGACCAACCTGCTGGTGGTCACCGTCGCGGCCGACATGGGCATGACCCCATTTCATATGTTCGATTTCACCGGCATCGTGGCCTTCGCGTCCATTTTCGCCGTGCTCTACCTTTGGCTGATCGCACCGCGGCTTCTGCCTGAGCGCCAGGCGCCGATGAGCAATCAATTGGTTTCGCGCCTGTACACGGCACAAATCCGTCTCAACAGCAACAGCCCGGTGGTCGGCAGGACCCTGTCCGAAGCCATCGTCCGCGCCGGCGAGAATTTCCAGCTCGAAGCCATCCAGCGCAAGCAGGGTGTGTTCATTTCGCCCCTGCCGGATGTGGTGCTCAAGGATGGCGATCGCCTGACCGTCAGCGATACGCAGAACCGTCTGCGCGAATTTGCGCGGGTGCTGGGCGGCACGCTGTTTTCCGGAGATCACGTGGTCGATGCGACTCATCCGCTGTCGCACGAGGGGCAGGTCATCGCCGAAGTTGCCATCACGCCGGCCTCGAGCCTAGTCGGCCAGCGCATCGGAGAAGCGCGCCTGCGCAGCCGTTACGGACTGCGTTTGCTGGCGCTCAACCGGTACAAGACCAGCCAGGGGCGACGCACACCCGGTCTGGAGGAGATCGAACTCGAGGCGGGCGACGTGTTGTTGGTTCAATCAAGACAGGAGCGACTCGACGAACTGAAGCAAACCGCCGAGTTCCTGGTGCTTGACGGTGGCGTCAAGCTGCCCAGCACGCGCAAGGCGCCGCTGGCCCTCGCCGTCATGATCAGCGTGGTGCTGCTCGCTGCTTTGCGCATCGTGCCCATCGAGGCCAGCGCTCTGCTCGGCTGCCTGGTGCTGATCGTCACCGGCTGCCTGAGCTGGAAGGAGGCAATCAATGCATTGAGCACACGGGTCATCCTGATCATTGTCGCTTCCCTCGCGATGGGCGCGGCGCTGATGAAAACGGGTGGGTCGGATATGATCGCTCGCGGCTTCGTAGCCCTGTTTTTCGGCGCACCACCGTGGATGGTGCTTTCCGGCGTGATGCTCATGATGGGCATCCTGACCAACATCGTCTCCAACAATGCTGCAGCGGTGATCGGCACGCCCATCGCGATCGGAATCGCGCAAAGCATGGGCCTGCCCCTGGAGCCTTTCGTGCTTGCGGTGCTGTTCTCCGCTAATCTGAGCTTTGTCACACCCATGGGCTACCAGACCAACCTGTTAATCATGAACGCCGCGGGGTACAAATTTGGCGACTTCGTGCGAGTCGGTCTGCCACTTGCTGTCCTGTTATGGGTAGTGTTGACGATAAGCCTGGTTGTAGCCTATGGCCTGTAATTAAATGAGCAAGACGGGCCATCCTGGCCCACTTGCCTGGTGCCTTTGGAAAGCGTGGTTTGCAAAGGCTCGCGGGCTTCGCCCGTTGGCATATCGATGTGCCAGTGGTTTCGGCGGGCACATACTGCGACTATGGTTCGCACTGAACGAGGAGACTTAAAACAACAATGCTCGACACCGCCCTGACAAACCCACACGCCATCGCCGTCATGTTGCTGATCGTCGTGGCCCTGGTGCTGTTCACCCGCGACAACATTCCGCTGGAGACGACCAGCCTGGTCGTGCTGGTCGTGCTGGCGGCCGGCTTCCAGCTGTTTCCCTTTGTCGGGGAAAACGGCCAGGCGCTCGCGCCCAGTGATTTTCTGCTCGGGTTTGGACACAAGGCACTGATCGCCGTTTGCGCCCTCATGATCGTTGGCGAAGGCCTGATAAGGACCGGCGCGCTCGAACCCGTCGGGCGTTTCCTGTCGCGCATGTGGCGCCGTGGCCCGGCGATTTCGCTGCTGCTGACCATTCTCATCACGGGTGTGCTCAGCGCGTTCATCAACAACACGCCGATTGTCGTGCTGATGCTGCCGATCCTGGTCGGGGTGGCGGTTCGCACCGGGGCGTCGGCCTCCTCGTTCCTGATTCCGATGGGATTTGCCAGCATCATGGGCGGCATGGCCACGACCATTGGCACTTCGACAAACCTGCTGGTCGTCAACGTCGCGGCCGACATGGGCATGGACGCGTTCAATATGTTCGACTTCGCCCTCCCCGTGCTGGTCGCGGGCAGTTTCGGGGTCGCCTACCTTTGGCTGGTGGCGCCGCGGCTGATCCCCGAGAGACAGGCGCCGATGTCCGGCACGGTTTCACGAATATACACCGCCCAGATCCGCCTCAACGAATCCAGCCCGGTGGCCGGAAAAACCCTGGCCGAGGCCATCGAACGGGCTGGCGAAAACCTCAAAATCGAGACAATCCAGCGCGGCCAGGGCGTTTTCATATCGACGCTGCCGGACGTCGTCCTCAAGACGGGGGACCGCCTGACTACCAGTGACACGCAAAGCCGCCTGCGCGAGTTTGCACGCATCCTGGGCGGCACGCTGTTTTCTGGTGACCACGTGGTCGATGCCACTCACCCCCTGAGCGACGAGGGGCAACAAATCGCGGAAGTGGCGATTACACCGGCCTCGACACTGATTGGCACCCGTATCGGCGATGCCAGGCTGCGGTCACGGTATGGCCTGCGGCTGCTGGCGTTGAACCGCTACGAATCGCGCCAGGATTCGCGCTCACCCGGCCTGGACGAGATTGAATTGCGCTCGGGTGACGTGCTGCTGGTCCAGTCCACCCAGGAAAACCTGAATGAACTGAAGGAAACGGCGGAGTTCCTGGTCCTCGACGGTGGCGTCAAGCTGCCCAGCACACGCAAGGCGCCGCTGGCCCTGGTCATCCTCGTTACGGCCGTCGCATTGGCCGCGGCCAACATTATGCCGATTGAGATCAGCGCGCTACTCGGCTGCCTCGCCCTGATCATCACCGGGTGCCTGACATGGCGCGAAGCCATGAACGCGCTCAGCGCCAAGGTGATCCTGATCATCGTTGCCTCGCTGGCCATGGGCGCAGCGCTGCTCAAGACGGGCGGCGCCGACATCATCGCCCACGCCTTTGTTTCAATCTCCTTTGGCGCACCGCCTTCGATGATTTTGGCCGGGCTGATGCTGATGATGGGCCTGCTGACCAACGTGGTGTCCAACAACGCCGCCGCCGTCATCGGCACCCCGATTGCCATCGGAATCGCCCAGCGCCTGGGCCTCCCCCTCGAACCGTTTGTGCTGGCTGTACTGTTCGGCGCCAACCTCAGCTTCGCTACGCCGATGGCCTACCAGACCAATCTGCTGATCATGAACGCCGGCGGCTACAAGTTCGGCGACTTCGTGCGTGTCGGTGTGCCGCTGGCCATCTTGCTCTGGATCCTTCTTTCCATCGTTCTGGTCTTCGCCTACGGCGTCTGAACGATTCATATGGCCGCGGCTCGGGAGAATCCGAAGTTCGCGGGTAGCGCTCGAATCCAAAAGTTGGAACAATGAGCGCTGCTCAATTGGAAGGCCCTAATGACAACAACGCAGAAGGTCCGCCACGGGCCATACCCTGAACTGACCTGGGCCGCCATTCTGGTCGGCTACTTCCTCGGTGTCATCATCGCCATCAGCATCGGCTATGCCGCCCTGATCCTGGGCTTTTCCATCGAGGGTTCGGAACTCGCGGCGATTCTCGGCTTCGGCATCTTGCGCGGTATTCTGCGGCGCAACAGCATCATCGAAAACAACATTGCGCAGACCGTGGCCAGCGCGGTCAACGGCGCGTCCAGCGGCATGATGTTTTCGGTACCGGCGATATTCATCCTCGGTTATGGCGGCGACTTCGACCCGGTCCTGCTGACCTTCGGCGCCATCGCCGGGGCCTTCCTCGGTATCGGCTTCATCATCCCGCTGCGCAAGCAGATGATTGACTACGAGCGGCTGACCTACCCGGGCGGTGTCGCCGTGGCGACCATCCTCAAGTCCCCCGGCGCGGGCATTCACAAGGCCATGTTGCTGATCGGCGGGGCATTGCTTTCGGGCGGGCTGCATGCCATCAGCCAGACCACCGGGATGGACAACTACGACCTTGGGGCGCTGATCGGCATGCCCGGCTACATGAACGGGGTCTGGTACCTGTCGTTGCTGACCATCGGCGTCGGCTACATCGCGGGCAAGGGCGGGATCGCCTTCATCATCGGTGGCTACGTCTGTTACTGGATGCTGGCGCCCATGCTGGCGGGCTTCGAGCTGTTTCCCACGGATCCAGCGACGGGCCAGGTCACGTGGTATCCGGATGCGCTACGACTGCTCCTGTTTCGCCCGGTCGGCATCGGCATGCTGATCGGCGGCGCGATCGCGGGCGTCATCATGGCCTTTCCGATGATCCTGAGCGCGGTGCGCAGCATGCAGAGCGCTGCCAAGGCGGAAGCGGCCATGTCGAAAGACGAGATGCCGATCAAGCTGCTCTATATCGCGATTGGCGGAGCGGCCATCCTGTTGGCGGTCATGGCCGTGCTGTCGACCGACAAGATGGGCTTGGGGCGCGGCGTTGTCATGGCGGTGGTCGGCACCCTGTGGATCTGGATCGCTGGCGTAATCCTGTCCGAAGCCATCGGGCGCACCAACTGGTCGCCGCTCAGCGGCATGACCCTGATTGCCGTGACCATCCTGATTTTCATCGCCAACGGCATGGGTGACGATACGGCGACAGTCGTAGCCGCAGTGATGGTGGGCGCCGCCGCCTGCGTCGCGATGTCGCAGGCCACCGACCTGATGCTGGACCTCAAGACCGGTTATCTCGTCGGTGCAACGCCCCGCAAGCAACAACTAGGTCAGTTCATTGGTGCCTGGCTCGGCCCGATCGTCATCATCGTCCTGATCTTCATATTGCACGAGGCCTACGTGCTGGGCAGCACCAAGCTGCCCGCACCGCAGGGCCAGGCCCTGGCCAGCATGGTCACCGGCATCATGGGCGGAGAGGTTCCGGCCCAGAAATACCTCGCAGGTGCAGGCCTCGGGGCGCTGCTGAGTATTTTCCAGCCGGGCCTCGGCATCACGGTCGGTCTGGGCTTCTACCTGCCTTTCAATATCGTGCTGACCTACAGCATCGGAACTCTGCTGCGGGTAATCGGCGATCGCCAGCTCGGCCACGCGCATGCAGAAAATGTCGGGATCCCCGTGGCGGCCGGATTTATCGTCGGCGAAGCGCTGGTCGGTGTCGGCTTCGCCATCTCCATGATTCTCAAGGCGGTATGACCATGAAAGGACTGTCTCTCATTCTGGTTTTTGGCGCCTTCCTGGCAGGTGCCTTTCTAACCGTCCTCGATCCGCAGATTGTGAACTGGACATTCATGGGACCTGCCCTTGCGGTTGGAGCGGTGGGTTTGTGGTTGCACCGTCGCGCCGAGCACGGCGAATCGCGGGCCGATCATATGCTCAGCGGGAATATCGACACCCTGTCCCGCAGCCTGAACAACATCCTGGCCAACCTGGAGAAGCTTCATGCCGGCAAGGCGGACCTGCCCACCTACGAAGCGCGCTTCGAGATCGATCGGCTGTTTCGCGATGACCTCAGTAATTTCGCCGAGGCCCGCGAGAGCATGATGCACGTGTGGGGAACGCAGAATTACGCCGATGTGATGAGCAACTTCGCCGCCGGCGAGCGCTACATCAACCGGGTGTGGTCGGCTTCGACCGACGGCTACGTCGACGAGGTCAACCAGTACCTCGATCGCGCGCTGGAACAGTTTCGCGAGGCCCATGGGCATTTCCACGAGTTGCGCAACGCCTACGCCCAGGGCTGAGCAATTTCGAAAGCTGAGGGCGCTTTGCAGACAGGTGACGCAGCGCAAATCGTCGAACAGAAGGTCGCAATATAATTTACGATCTGATGGGTCCATCGGGTCGTCATGGTGCGGATAGGCCCCAACCGTATTGCTTCGCAACGACATCTCCGCAGCGCCCGTTGCGGATGAATACCTAACGCTTCTGGGCATTCTGACCGAGCGCGATGTCATGCGCATCATCCTTCAGGCCGTTTACTACCACACCCCTTCGCAGATCGTCAGCGACCTGATGACTCCCAATCCTGAATCTGTCAGCCCGGACGACAGCATTTTTGACCTGGCACGCCGCCTGGTCGAGGGCCCGTATCGCAGATTTCCCCTAGCCGAAAACTAGCGGGTCATCGGCACGATCAGCCGCTGTGAAGTGATGCGCGCTGGGCCGATTTTACGCGCGTTGATGCGCTGATTTCTCAGAATCGAAGCGTCCAGGCGGCCGTAACCAGCAGGACGTCGTAGTTCGGCGCCTGATTGCCCAGCAGCAGTATGTTGGCGAGCGAGTCGGGAACCACGTTGTCGAGTGCAAAATTTGCAGTCTCAAGTTTGGTGGCTTCAAGCGCGAGGCGCAGGCTGGATTGCTGCCCAATGGCGACCCGTGCCCAGCCGCTCACCGACGTCATGTCGGTGGTCAGTGGTGGCAGCGGGGCCGTTTCCAGGGTCGTCGCGGTGACGTCGATCACGCTGGTGACATCGGAGCGCGTGAAGTCGAATCCCAGGTCAAAGGCCTTCCAGCCGCGGTCGGAACCAATGTCTGTGAATGTCAGCGAAATGTTCCAGGTGTCGACGTCATCGGAGGTATCGGCAAACCAGTCACGGGCCGGGTCATCGACCGAAGTGGGCGGGTTGGGCCTGAAACTGCGGCTTGATTGGTCAGTGTCGTATTCTTCGTGCATGTAGTAGGCCACGAGCGAGATGTCTTCACGCGGGTACCATCCAAAATCGAGGCCGATGGCGGTCATTTCAGAACTGTTGAGCCCAAAAAAGCGGTCGTCATAATCATCATCGAAGCGGCTGCCTGTCAGGCCGAAATTGAACTCGGTGGTCGGATAGAAGTCCGCACGTATCCGGTACTCCTCGCGATCACGGTCGGTGAGCGCATACTTGCGAAGCAGCGGGTGGTTTTCGAATTCGTCTTCCCCGATCTGACCGGGAATGTGCGATTCGATAAGCGGGCGGTTGTCGATATAGGCATCGACATCTCGGCTGGAATTGCGGTAGTCGATGCTGAAACTGGTGGTATCAAAGGGGTTTAAGCGAAAACCCGCCAGCCAGGTCCATTCCTCGGCATCTGAAACCTCTGAATAGTCACGGCTCAAGTCGGAATACTCAACGCCCGCCTTCAGCCGGGAGGCACTGCTTGCGCGAAAAGTGGCAATGGCATCGGCCTTCTGTCGTGTGTAGCTGTAAGGCAGGTTGATGCGACCATCTTCGAAAGGTCGCTGGTCCTGTGAATCGCCGCCTATGTACGGATAGACGGCGCGGGGTGTTTTGTTGTCGCGGTCATCGTAGATCCAGTTTAGCGCGATACCCAGTCGACGCAGGGGCTGACTGGTGAAACGGACATTGAAATGGGTGGTGTCGATTTCGGCGTCGAGCGAATCGAACGGAACCGGCGTATGGACCTCCAGGTCCGGGTTGACGGTGTAGGGCAGCAATTCGTCATCCTGCTCCATCTCGCCAAAGGCCAGGTCGAGGGTCAGGCGAGTGGTCGGCGTTAGGTTCCAGCCGGCATACGCCTTGAACTGCAGATAGCTGTTGTCGGGGTCCAGGGCCAGTCGTCCCTGGGAATCCGGATATCGAACGCTCTCGTCCCAGGCTGCGAGGTGGCCGAAGGCGTTTTGCCAAACCAGCGAATTCTCGTCGCTGTTAAAAAATGACAAATACATGCCGAAGCCGGCCTGCAGTCGCGCATTGCCAAACTCGAACATGGCCTCGATATTGTCGGTGGTGTAATCGACGGGTGCCGGCAGAATGACGCCACGGGGATTGCCGCCAGTGTAGCCAAAAATGCTGCCAAGTGTTTGCAGGCCGTCCTTGGTCTCGTGCTTGTAGTCCAGGCTGAATTTCCAGGATTTGCTGATCGCGTTTTCGTACCGGAGTTGCAGCCACCGCCGCTCTGTGTCGACTTCAAATGTCGCCAGGTTCTCGTAAAGATTGCTGAATCCCCGGGTGTTGGAAGAGCCCGGCTCCACCGCCCAACTCGAAGGCAGCACGAGATTCGCGCTTCCGGTCCCCTGATAAGGAGTCATGGCATCGCTGATTATGTTATTGGGGATTTGCCGGTACTCGGCTGCAATGGACTGATTGCCCTGGTCAGTGAAATTGAACTCGATTCGGCGCGAATCCAGCCCCAGCCTCCAGCCTTGCAGACTCCAGCTCCGGGTCTCGCCGCTGTCCCATTCCGGCCGACGGTCGATCCGGAAGTCGACCAGGGGTTTTGCACCTTCATCGGTCAAGCCGGTGTACTTGCCATACTGAAATGCATCTTCGTCCAGGTAATAAAGACCGAGCGTGACCTCATCTTCGATTACAGGTTGCTCATCGCCGTCCGCTTCCTCGACACCCTCCAGGGCGAAAGGATCATCCTCCTGGCCCCAGCAGTGCAACGGCAGGGTCAGCACAACAATGAGAATGGCCTCATAAACGCTTAGGACCTTGGCCTTCATGTCGCTTCTCCCGATTTATCGTTTGCGCGTAACTACCTGGTCAGCCGCACACCCGAAGGGTGATTCGTGCCGTGGATTTTCGGGTGGCAGTTGAGGCATTGCTTACCGAGAATCCTCTGATCCGCACCGGCGGGCGGAATGCCAGTTCCGCTGTACACCCCGCTGGGATGAAAGTTGGCGGCATGACATTGCTGGCACATCCAAGGCTGGCGCGACAGCAGCAGGTTTTCATAATTCGAGCCGTGCGCTGCGTGGCAGGTGGCGCAATCTTCCCGCACGGGCTGATGCTCCCAGAGGAATGGCCCTCTTTTCTCGGCATGGCACTCGTAACAGGTTTGATTGACAGTGTTGTGAATCAGCATTGCGGCGCCGGCACTACCGTGCGAGCTGTGGCAGTCGGTGCAGGAGATCATCCCGGTATAGGAAAAAGCGCCGGTTTGCGCCTGGACCGGGTGACGCGACTGGCGCAGGAACTCGGCGCTCTGCTCCTGGTGGCATTGGAAACAGACCAGCGACTGCGTCTCGAGCGCCAGAACCGTGTCATCCGCGGCGTGCACCGAGTGGCAATTGGTGCAGGCCACTCCTTCGATATCGTGCGTGCTGCCGGGCCAGTGGAAGCGCCCCGAGTCCTGGTGGCAATCCAGGCAAACTGCGTTCATCTCATCAACCGGAGTCTCGGCGCCGAATACAAAATCGGGCGGTGGGTAGCCGCCGTCCTCCTGGCGGTTCATGTGCGCTGCGCTCGGGCCGTGGCAGGTTTCGCATTCGTGACGACCCTCTCCAAATGGCGCAGAGGAATCCCCAATGATTGCGTGGGGCGTTGCCAGGATTGCATTGGCGGGCAGTTCATCGTCAGCGCCGTGGCAGGTCAGGCACGACAGGGCACCTTCTTCCGAATAGTCGGATCCAGAGGGACTCTCAAGCTGCGCGGTCAGCGGCAACACAAGCGCCATAAGTGTCAGAGCGATACGACTGTCCAATCTCATTTTCTTTCCGCCTTCAGCTCGGCTTCGCCTTCACCAAGGACGAAGCGCATGGGAAAACTGGTGTGGTGGTATCTGCCCGAGGCATGGTTTTCCTGCAGCGCAATCGCCAGGGTGTAGACTTGTCCTTCCTGCAGCCCGTGGCGAGCCATCCCCTGCGCTTCGAGTGGTCGGACCATCTCCACGGCCCACCGTCCTCCGTCCCGGCTCGCAGTGGCTGCGATTGCGGTGTCGCTGTTGGCGACTCGCGATTCCAGGATGTAGCCATCTCTGGCGGCAACCACTGCACCCTCGTGCAGCACCACTTGCCAATATTCGAGATACTTGCTTTCCTTGAGCTGCGCCTCGAGTTCGGCTTCGCCGCGCAGGTCGGTGCCACCGCCCGACTTGGTCATTTTGGAGCGCGAACCGGGCAGGTACTTCTTGAGCTCGGCCCCCGTCAGGGCATCAGGCATGCCTGGCAAGTCGTTGTGGCAGGCGGCCCAGCAGCCTGCGATAGGCGCCACATTCAACGCCTCAGTGCCCAGGGCCACGGTCAGGTGGACAGCTTCGTCTTCGTGGCCCCACGGCGTTTCCGCAGCGACGGATGCCCACGCGAATGTGAGGTACAAGTTCTGGTCGTCGTACCGCGCTGCTACTGCCATAGGGATAAAGCCAGGCATGCCCGCCACAGGATTAGGCTCGAGCTTTTCGCCGGAGACGACAAGTTTTCCGATCGCCTTTTCCTCACCTTCATGGCAGAAAAGGCAGTCCTTGCCCTCCCTCATGCGCTTTCCGCCGTCATGGTAAGACGGGACCAGAAGCCATTCCCAAGAAGACTGTCCCGGCTGGAAGAGGATCACTTCTGCGGCCGACAGACTCAGCGGGGTGGCCACCGCCCCCAGCGCCGCCAACGCAAACCATATTGCTTTGCAGGGGTAAGGCTTCTTCATGACTGGCTTGCTATTTCCATCTCAGAAATCAAATTCAATGTCATCGGCAGGCTGCTCCTCCATCGAGGCCGGAAGCCGATGGGCGATGCCCTGATGGCAATCAATACATGTTTCGCCTTCGGCAAAACCGACCTCATGTTCCCTGACGGCACGCAGGGCCTGTTCTTGCGGCGACATGGCATTCACATCATGGCACGTCCGACAGGCAGCGGAATCATTGGCGCGCATCCGGGCCCATACGCGCTGCGCCAATTCTTCCCGACGGGATTCATATTTTTCCGGGGTGTCGATCGTACCGAGCATCTTGGCTGGAATCTCGACGAATGTTGCGCGGATCTTGACAGCCATTTTGGGAAAGAACCCAGGAGGCACGTGGCAATTGGCACAATTGGGTCGCAGGCCGCTGCGACTGGCGTAATGCGTAGATTCCTGGTACTCGGTAAAGGCATATGCGCGCATTTCGTGACAACTGATGCAGAATTCGAGGGTGTTGGTGCTGGCCACGACGGTGTTGAAACCGGCCCAGAACAGCGCGCCTAAAAAAAAGCCTGCCGCCAACAGCGCCCCCAGACCCCAGCGCCGGGAGAGTGTTGAAATAATGCGGCGGAGCGGATTGGGCAATCGGAGCCTCCATACGCCGGTTGGCGAGGGCCCGAGGGCCATCTGCCTACCCAATGTTTGTTGATTGTGTAACAGATTATACCAATCAGCCCGATGGCTAATTGACATTGATCATTTCGGCCCAAATGCGAAATTCACTTCAGCAGCGGCGCTGGTAAGATCAGGTCCGGTTGCGGTTCTCCAAAAGTCTGGCAAGCCCATTCAATGCGCTGCTCGGGCGTGGCGTGCAACTGCGGCAATTCGTCGATCTTGCGCAGCCGCTCTTTCAGACCGCGCCGGTTGGCGATCTGGATGTTGAGGCCGGGCCTGGCGTTGAGTTCCAGGATTAGCGGGCCACGGTCCCTATCGAGGACGATATCGACGCCAAGGTAGCCCAGCTTCACCGCATCGTGACAGGCAGAAGCCATATTCAGGATGCGGCCCCAGTGCGGCACCTGGAAGCCCTGAATATTCTGACCGGTGTCGGGGTGCACACTGACCGGTGCGTTGCCCGACACACCACCGACCGTCACGCCGGTAGCGAGGTCGATGCCAACACCAATGGCGCCCTGGTGCAGGTTGGCCTTGCCGTGGGAGCGCCGTGTCGGCAGCCGGCTCATGGCCATCACGGGGTAACCCTGGAAGACGATTACGCGGATGTCAGGCACGCCATGGTAGGTCAGCGAACTGAAGGCGGCATCAAAATGGACCAGCGACTCGATTAACGCGACATCCGGCTGGCCACCCAGTGAATACATGCCGCCGATGACATTGGTGACGTGGTGTTTGAGATCGGCGTACTCCACGAGGTCGCCGTCCGAATCGACGAAGTAATCCGCTTTGCGGTCGGTGATGACCTGGATGCCGTCGCCCCCGGAGCCGTGCGCCGGCTTGATCACGAACTCGCGGTGATCGCCGAGCACCTCTTCGATATGGGAAGCGCCGCGCATGCTGGCAATGACGCCAATCTGGCCGGGCACGGCGACCAGATCC
>JBFHEJ010000005.1:0-20232 GCA_041584255.1 Lysobacterales bacterium | reverse complement strand
GGCCGGGGGATATTATCGAGGCCAGTGCGTCCGGAATCTCGGTGGCCACCGGCGACGGCGTGTTGCGTCTGCTCGAGCTGCAGCGTCCGGGCGGGCGGCGAATCAGTGCTGCTGATTACCTCAATGCTAACCCACGCCTGCCCCGCACCCTCGACTCTGGCTGACCTGCAGCCCCCGCTGGCGGGACTGACCGGCTGAATTAGGCGAAAGTCGCGCTGGTAACGGAACAAATCGTGCGAATCAAAACTGCGCTCAAGTGGGTCGGCATCGTTCTCGGTGGCCTCGTTGGCCTCCTGGTACTGGCTGCCATCGGCGTCAGCTTTTACATGGGCGCCTATCTCGACCGCACTTTCGACATCAAGGGCAGCGCCGTCACCATTCCCCAGGATCCGGCCAGCCTTGAAGAGGGCAAGCGGCTGGCCACCCTGAGGGGCTGTGCCAGCGGTTGCCACGGCGAGAATGGTCGCGGCCAGGTGTTCTTCGAACTGCCCGGCGGTAGCCAGATGGTCGCACCCAACGTGGTTCGCGCGGCACAGGATTGGCCCATCGAGGATTTCGAACGGCTGGTCCGTCACGGGGTGAAGCCGGACGGAACCAGCGTCATACTCGCCATGCCCTCGGCCATGTTTTCACACCTCTCGGACGAGGACCTCGGGGCCATGTTCGCGTGGTTCAGGTCCCTCGATCCGGGTAATGATGCGCTGCCAAAAACGCGTCTGAACCTGCCCGGCAGGCTGATGATGTTCTATTACAAGCAGCTCGCCGAAACCCTTCTGTCCGCGGATAAAATCGACCATTCGGCAGCCCCGACACCTCCTGGAGAAGGGGTATCGATTCAGCGCGGCGAATACCTGGCAAAAACGGTTTGCTCGGAGTGTCACGGCGCCGATCTGAGGGGTGACACCGCTTTCGACATGCCCGATCTCGTCGTCGCGCAGGCGTATCCGCTGGAGGATTTTCGTCACCTGATGCGCACCGGCGAGGCGCTGGGCGGCCGCGAGTTGGCGCTGATGACGCAAGTCGCCCAGGAACGCTTTTCGCACTTCACCGACGAGGAGGTCGAGGCGCTGCACGGCTTTCTGCGGACGCTGGCCGGTCAGGGCGGAGAGTAGCGCAGCTCCAGGAACAATTCCCGGCCCCTCCCGGGTAGGTAGCGGTAATTGCCCATGGCGTAGTCCGCGCGATCGGCAATGACCTCATCGGTGAGGTTGTACAGCCGGACAAAAAATGCGACCGATTCGGTTGTCTGCCAGGAACCGCGAAAATTGAACAGTGTGTGCCCCGGATAGGTGAAACGGTTGAGGCTGTCCAGGTAGTACTCTCCAAGGCTGACAGCCTGTACACCGGCTTCGAAGGGCTGCGGCGGCTGCCAACGTATTTCCGCACTGCCCAGCCACCGCGGCGCCGAGTCAATGTCGTTGCCCGAAACGAAAACCTCACCCCGCCCGGCCGCGTCAAAGTCGTATTGGTGCCGTCCGTAGGCACCGTTGATATACAACAGCCAGTCGTCGCGTATGCGCCAGTCCAGGTTCAGCTCGACGCCGTGGTGGCGCGACTCCGCGCCACTGACGTTGAACCCCTCGGCGTCGCGAAAGGCACTGTCTTGCTTGCGCATGGCATAAGCCGCCAGCTCTGCGCTCCAGCCCTCACCCCATGTCCTGACGCCGATTTCCAGGCTGTCAATGGTCTCCGTGTCCTGGTCGGAAACCCGTTGTCCGAACTGCAGGCGGTAAAGCTCGATCATCTGCGGCACCCGAAAGCCGCGCGCAGCATTGATGAACAGGTTGCTGGACTCCGTCAGGCTGTAGCGCAGCGAGACATTGGGCGCCAGATCGGTAAAGCCATCGGTGCGGTCGCCCGGTCGGGAATAAACACAGCCCCCAAACCCGCAGGGCGTGCCATCCTCGCGGCTATCGCCGTCGACCATACGGTTGTCGTAATCGTAGCGCGTATGCTCCAGCCGCAGTCCGGCCCCCAGGTTCAGCCGCTCCGACAGCCGCCAGTCAGCCTGAAGGAATGCGCCCAGCGTAAATCCGTTCACTACATAGTCGTAATGACGGCCTTCGGGAAAGGTCTCGCGCTGCCTCGGGTTGCCCGCTGTCGGTCCGTCCTGCCATTGCTCCAGGTGGGCACGGCTGAGGTCCAGGTCGAGCCCAAATATGGTCATTCGATCTCCGGACTGACGGGTCAACGTCGCGATGAACCCGGCACTGTCGTGACCATTTTTTTCCTCGGGCTGTCCCGGGCGTTCGAAGTGCAGAAAGCCCATTTCGGAGTGCCGTATATAGGGCCTGAAATCGAGGTCGTAGCGGCCCAATGAACGGGTCCAGATACCATACAGGCGCTGACTGGCGGCGTCGCGGTATGCCTCGGGGTCGGGATTGCTGCGGTTGATCCCGGGATCCTTGTAGGCATCCTCGCCGACGATGAAACCGGCCGTTTCCTGGTCGAGTTCCGTTGCGGTGAATCCGAGGAAGAATTCGCCGGCGTTCAACTGCCACCTGCGCTTGAGGTGGACCTTGCCCTGGTCGAAACCGGACGCCTCCCGGAAGCCGCCGTCATGCGCGTAAAGGGCGGCAACCAGCCAGCGCGATTCGGAATCGAGGGGGATCAGCGCCCGGCCGCGCCAGAATGCGTTCGTCCCGGCCTCGAGTCCGAGATGGGGGCGCGAAGCCTCGCCGGGCATGGGCATCAGTACATTGACGGTCCCGTGCAGGGCATTGGAACCGTAGAGCGCATTGCCCGGCCCGCGGATGACTTCGATCGAGCGCGCCGCCTCGCTGAAGAGCTCGATGAACTGGTTGATGTTGCAGAACCCACCCGGTCGCACCGGGATCCCGTCTTCCAGCGGCAGGAAGCCTGCGCAGGCGCCCCCGCCGCCGAGCACCGGCGAGCGAATCGCGGTCTGGTGCTCCTGACCGCTACCGCGTACGACCCAGGTGCCGGCGACACGGTTCATGACCTCGTGGATGTGCTGGGCCTGCAGCCACTCCAGCGCGTCCAGGTCGACCTGCGTGATGGTCCCCGAATGCGTCGCGATGGGCTGCGCCCGACGACGACTGGTGACGACGATCTCGTCGATTTCAGACGCTTCGATTGGAGCCAGGGGCGTATCCGTTGTTCCAGCGGCAGGCGCAACCTGGAGCGCCAGCACCAGTATCCAAAGCCATGAGTTTTTTCTATTCTTGTATCGCAACAGTTAGGGTCAGGGCTTGAGGGAGCCCAATCATGAAGAAAAATCACGCTGACGACCAGCCGGAGAAGCGACGCAGGGCCTTCATTCAACTTGGCCTGTTCGGGATTTTCGGCTCCTTGGCAGCCTGTTCGGGAACAGGCCGATCGCAGAATCCGGTTATCGCGGCAATTTCAGAGCCGCCGGTCCCAGACCGCGGCCTGAGCGAAGTCTACCCGGTCGCACCCGAGATCGGCGACCTTGACGACCCCGAACTGCTCGAAGCGGAAACCTGGCAGGAGCCCTGGACCTGGCGACCTGACTCCTGGCCCGGTCATCCCCTGGAACTCAATGCGGTCGGAAACCAGAACCCCGGCCCTTCGCCGTCGCCCGGAAACCCGGCTCCCTCACTTTTCAGCTACAACGGCATCAGCCCGGCACCCACCGTGCGCGTGAGAGGCGATGGAGAATTGCGCCTGAGGGTGCGAAATCTATTCGGCCAGAATCACGGCAGCGTGCCGGTCGGGCACATGCCGGACATTTTCGACCTCCCGCCAACGCTGTCCCAGGAAATTTGCGACCTGGCGGGACAGGCCGCCACGGAAGAGGATGCGGAACTGCCAACCTGTTTCCCACCGGCCTTCAGAATGCAGGTGAAATCCGTCATTGGCCACGATGAGCGGGACAATTGGGACATCGGAGGGCACATCAATGGGCTGTTCCAGTCGCACACCACCAATGTCCATACGCACGGCCTCCACGTGTTCCCGCAGACCAATCCCGACGGCAGCCATTCCGACAACGTTTTCCTGCGAATCATCCCGACCGAAGACTACGAGGCACGCAAGGCCAGGCACGGGCAGGACGCCGAGCTGTTGCTAAAAAATGAGCACGTCGGTCAACTCGATTTCCGCTACAAGCTGTCGTTCGAGCGCAACGGTAGCCGCATGCCACACCCGCCGGGAACGCACTGGTACCACCCGCACGCCCACGGCTCGACCCATGACCAGGTGGCGAGCGGCATGGCCGGCTACCTGATCGTCGAAGGCGACGTGGACGAGGCGATCAACGCCCGCATGACCGGTGAACCCCGGCCACAACCGGACATCCCTGCCGGTTCCTGGGACTACCGCGAACGCCTGGTCTTCCTGCAACGCGTCGTTGTCCAGTCGATTGACGGCGCCGCGCATCCCGGCAGGCCCGTCCTCGGCGCCCCCCCGTTCCCGTCGTCTGACGACGCCCGGCCCGCTCCGATGTTTCGCATGCGTCCCGGGGCGGTTGAGCGCTGGCGGGTGCTGAACGGCAGCGTCGATGGCGCCGGCACCAAGCGATTCATGGTGCTTGAGGGCCAGTTCGTCCAGCGCGCGAACCGGATCTGGCGCGTTCGTGCCGAGGGTGTCGGGGAGGATCGCCGGCGCTGGCTCGAAGTCGCCACCGATGAAGACATCGAAGCAGCCAAGGTCGACCTCCACCAGCTGTCCCTGGACGGCATCACGCTGGTGCGCGTGGAAGACGGTTCGGCGCGGCACTGGATCAAAGACCTTTCGCAGCAAAACGCCGGCACCCTCAACCCTGCCAACGCCGGCCCCATGCCCGGTGAGAACGAAATCCAGGCCCGGCTTCGCGCTTACGAATCAGTTTGGAGAAACGGCGACTCGCTGAGGCGCGCCTTTGTCCGGCCCAACGAGCTTTACCTGACCAACGCCAACCGCGCCGACGTGTTTTTCAAGGCGCCGCTCGATGGTGCCGGCAAGGTGTTTACCATTCTGGCGATAGAGGCGCACATTCATAACGATAATTTTCAGCAGCGGCTGCAGGGTCGTGGCCACAATCGCCAGTTTGTCGTGTTCCGGGATTTGTTCGACATCATTGCCGCTTATATCCACGTTACCGGTGATCCTGTCGAGGGCGGGGATTTCGATATCCAGGCATTGAACGAAGTACTGCCGCCCGTTCCGCCCTTACTGCAGCCGATCGACGAATCCGAACTGGTCGTAACCGCAAGCGAAGCAAAGCGTACCGCCGTCCCCGGCGGCTCCAAGCGCACGCGAACAATCAGCTACTCCGGCACGGGCGGGGCCATGTTCCCGCTGATCGAAATGCCCGGGGACTATGCCGAGCGCCACCCGGAACTGGAAAAGCTCACCTGGTTCAGGTTCGATGGCTTACCGGTGCTTTTACAGAACCTGACCGGCAGCATGGGCATCAACCCGGACTTCGACCTGGCCCACAACCCCGAACCTCCGCCCCCGCGAAAATTCACGCTGCATGACCCGCGCCGGCCGACCATGCTGCTCGATACGGCCGAAGAATGGGTGGTCTACAACTGCTCCCAGATGCTGTGGGGGCATACCGACCGCGAGCGCTTCCCGCAGCCTGGTTCCTACCGTTTTCGGTACGCGTCATATCCCATTTCGCGCGCCGAGGGTCAGCGGCGTCACGCAGTCGATACCGAGTTCCAGATTACGACCAAAGGCACGGACCATCCCTTTCATATTCACATCAACCCCATGTGGGTGCTGCGCATCGATGTACCGGATGAAAACGGCGAACTGCACAACATCCTGCCCGAGCCCACCTGGATGGACACCGTGGCGATTCCGCGCAACGGAGGTCGGGTCGTGTTCCGGTCGCGCTTCGAGGATTTCACCGGCACCTGGATCAATCACTGCCACGTCCTTCTGCACGAGGACAACGGCATGATGCAGGCGGTTGAGTGCACCGAGGAGGCCGAGCGGGTCAACTACAAGCCGCGCACGGTGGTTGCCCGGCACGAGATGTCAGGAGCCGAGGTCGACGCCATTTATCCGAAACCATCCCTTGAGCTCATGTACACCCAAAACCTGTCCTTCGTCGACCCCAGCGAGGTCAGCCCGCACGAGTTTCCGGGCTTTGACATTACAGTGCCCAGGCTCGACGACGGCTGATCATGGCCGCGGCCGGTAGAACCAATCCACGACTGGCCGCAGCCGAACTGGCCGCTGCCGTTCTGGAGCGGGGGCTGAATCTGCCAGAGGCCGAGACCGACATCGCCGGTGCCGGAGCGAGGGCTGACCCGCGTGATGCCGCTTTCGCACGACACCTCGCATTTGGCGTGTTGCGCTGGCTGGGCGCCCTAGAGTGGATCGCCGCCGGGCTGCTCGATCGGCCGCTCAAGCGGCGGGACCAGGACATCCAGCGGCTGATCCTGTCTGGCCTCTTCGAATTATGGAAAGGCGAAGCCGGGGAACATGCCGCGGTGCACGAAACGGCCGAGTGCGCGCGGCAGGTGGGCAAACCCTGGGCCGTTGGCGTGATCAATGCCGTGCTGCGACGATTTCAGCGCGAAAAGGCAGATTGGCTGGCCCGCCTGGAAGGGGTTCCGGCCCGCTTCGCGCACCAAGACTGGTTCATCCGTCGCGTTCGCGAGGACTGGCCGGACCACTGGCAGGCGATTCTGGAGGCCAATAATCGGCCTGGCGGCCTCTGGTTGCGTGTCAACCGTACTCGATCGAAGATCGAGACTGTCGAGGCAGCGATGAGTGAATCCGGATTCGAAACGCAGCGGCATCGATACGCACCGGACGCCTTGAAAATCTTGCCCGCGGCGCCAGTCGAGCAGCTGCCCGGATTTACCGAGGGATTGTGGTCTGTGCAGGACCCGGCCGCACAATTGTCCGTCGCGTGGCTCGATCCGCAGCCAGGCCAGCGGGTGCTCGACGCCTGTGCGGCCCCTGGCGGTAAAACCTGCCACCTGCTCGAACATGCGCCTGAAGCCCGGGTGTGGGCTCTCGACCGCAGTGCCTCCCGCCTCGAACTTGTGCGGCAGAATGCGCGGCGGCTGGGCCTGACCGACAACGCCAAACTGACGATCATGGCCGGCGACGCGTCCCATCCCGAACGCTGGTGGGACGGCGCACCCTTCGAGCGCATCCTCCTGGACGCGCCATGCACAGCGTCGGGAGTCATCCGGCGCCACCCCGAAATCAAGTGGCTGCGCGGACCGGAACAGCTTAAAGAGGCGTCGGCACTGCAAGCCCGTTTGCTGCGCAGCCTCTGGCCCCTGCTGAAAGCGGGCGGTATCCTTGTTTACGCCACCTGCTCGGTGCTGCGGGATGAGAACAGCCAGCAAATCAGCCGATTCATCGAAGATCACGGCGACGCGCGGCCGGAGCCGTGTGATGTGCCGTACGGGCAGCTATGCGCGGCCGGGCGCCAAATTCTTCCCGGGGAAGAGGACATGGACGGCTTTTTCTACGCACGCATCCGCAAGATTTGCTGAGTTCCTGCGCACGGGCAGAGACATCCTGGCCGTCCTGGTCGTGGCCCTGGCGCCAACCGCCTGTGCGCCTGCAGACCCCGATTTCGGCATCCAGCTTCAAGACATCAACTTGCGCCAGGCGGAGAATGGCCTGTCGGTGACCGCACGGCAGCGCCTGGACCTGAGCCGTGAAGCGCGCGCGGCTCTGCGGGCGGGGGTGCCACTGCGGTTTCGCATCGACGTCTCATTGCGGCTTGCCGGTGGCATGCGAGCGAGCGCCAGCGAAAGTTTTGTGTACGAACTCAGCTACCTGCCATTGAGCCGGCGTTATCAGCTCAAGGGTCCGGACGAGAGTCGCCCGGCAACTTCGTATCCACGCCTGCGCCACGCGCTGGCGGCCATGACCACCATCGAGTTGCCCGTCACCGAATTCGAAGCGCAGGCGGCGACCGTCACTTTACGCCTCCGCAGCCGCCTTGACCGGGCAGCCATGCCAGGCCCCATGCAACTGCCGGTGTGGCTGTCACCGGACTGGAACCACGATTCCGGCTGGCAGGCGCGGGAATTTGAGCTCAACGGATAGGCTGGTGAACCGGCGGCTGAGAAAATTTCTTTCCAGAACCCTGCCGGCGCTGGCCGTGCTCACCACGCTGCTGGTGGCACTGTTTCTGTCCAGCGGGCTGGAACGTGAATCGGCCGGTATGAGTGAACGATTTATCTGGGTTCTTGCCGCCACGATCGTCGCCCTGCTGATACTCATGGCTTCCATTGCCTACCGGCTGGTCGAGCTGGGACGCAACGTCCGCAACGAAGTGCCAGGGGCCCGGCTCTCGGCCAGGTGGGTTCGCAATTTCCTGGTCTTGTCCCTGCCGCCTGCCCTGATCGTCTTCGCCTTCTCGGCCTACTTTTTAACCCGCGCGATCGACAATTGGTTCGACATCCGGGTCGAGCAGGCGCTCGATGACGCGCTGGAGCTGGGTCAGGCCTTTCTCGATAACCGCCAACTTGATGTGCGCAACCAGTTACGTGATATCGCGCTGGAAATCGGCGGTTTGCCTGAAGGTGGTGAGATGCTCAGGCGGGAACTGCTGGACCGCGTGCGCTTCGCGGGGCCCACCGATCTTTCTGTGACGGAATCGGACGGAACGTTGATAGCAACCGCCAGTATCAACCCGCTGTCCGGACTGCCTGAGCGCCCCAGCGACTACGCGCTGCTCAACGCGCGGCAACGAGGTGAGTATGTGGAGTCCCTGCCCAGGGCGGACGGGACGCTGGAAATACGCGTCATTCAGCGCTTACCCTCGGCGTTCACCGGGAGCCCAGAGCGCTACCTGGCTGCCAACTACCCGCTTCCACCGGGACTGACGGAGCTCGCCGAATCTATCGAACGTGAGCTGAGCCGCTACGAGAATGTCAGCTACCTGCGTGATTCGCTCAAGCAAAGCTTTGTCCTGGTCCTGACCCTTGTGCTCCTGCTCACGGTGTTGCTGGCCATTCTCGCCGCTCTGCATGCGGCCCGACGGATGGTCACGCCGCTCCATCGGCTTTCGATCGCCACCCACAAGGTGGCGGAGGGGGACCTGGAACAGGAAGTGGCGGGTGGCCCCAACGACGAGATCGGCTTCCTGGTCAGCTCCTTCAACGATATGACTCAAGCCCTGCGGGCGGCCAGCGATGCTGCCGAGCGCAGCCGCGCTGACCTCCAGGCCCAAGGTGAGCTGCTGGAGTCGGTACTGGGCAACCTGTCCTCCGGCGTGCTGACCCTGGATGAGAACGAACGCATCCTGACCGCCAATGAGGCCTGCCGTCAGGTTCTGGGCATGGACAGTTCGGAGTTCGCCGGCGAGTCACTCGACGGCCTTGCCGAACGTGCTGACCACCTCGATGTTTTTGTCAGCGCCATTCGCCACCAGGTGGCCCGCGGGCGACGAGACTGGCAGCAGGAGATTCGAATCGCCCGCCCCGGCGACCCCCTGGTACTGTTGATGCGGGGCACCCGTGTCCCACTGTTGGAGCCGCCAGACCCGGATGGTGATTCCGCGGCCCATCGCCGGGTCTACCAGGGCCAGGTGATCGTGTTTGATGATGTGACGGTTCTCAACCAGGCGCAAAGGGAAGCCGCCTGGGCCGAGGTTGCCCGCCGCCTGGCGCATGAAGTCAAAAATCCGCTCACCCCCATCCGGCTAGCCGCCGAACGGCTCAGGCTTAAGCTGGCCGACAAGCTGCACGGCGCGGATAGCGAAATGGTTGAACGCGCATCGGGCACCATTGTCGCCCAGGTCGAGGCCTTGCGGCGGCTGGTGGACGCCTTCGGCGACTATGCCCGCGAACCGGTGCTTTCACGCGAGCCCATACGCCTCGACGAACTCGTGAGGGAAGTGGTGGCGCTGTACCAACAAGGCGGTGATACGGCGCAATTCAAACTCGATCTTTGTCCGGGACCGGGCGGATTGGCGGCTGACGCCGGTAGGCTGCGTCAGATGCTTCACAACCTAATCCGCAACGCCAGCCAGGCAAGTTCCGCGCAAGCTTCAGATAACGACAGTGAATCGCCGGCCGAAAAGCCCGTCACCATCACCATCGAAACCAGCGTCGAGCAAAACGGCGCCCAGACCGAATTGGCGCTCGAGGTGCGCGACGACGGCCCCGGCTTCCCCAAAAACGTACTCGAGCGGCCCTTCGAACCCTATGTGTCTCATAAGCAGGACGGCAGCGGGCTTGGCCTGGCGATCTGCCGCAAGATCGTTTCGGAGCATGACGGCAGGATTGCCATCTCGAACCTCAAGCCAGGCGGCGCCTGCGTCCGCATCACCCTGCCGCTCAATCCTGGCGCCAGGGAAGGCGGGCGCTCGACGACCGCACTGAAAGCCGCAGTCGGCGTTGGCTCGAATAGCCATTGATTGCCGCGACGGAGCATTAGGCGAAGCGACTCTTCCGGGCAACCGGCAAAGAGAGTAAGCTGTTGCGCGGATACAACAAGAGCTGATCCCCCTTCATGCCTCAAGCCCACATCCTCATCGTCGATGACGAGCCCGACATCCGGGAACTGGTCTCTGAAATCCTCGAAGACGAAGGCTACACGGTGGCAGTCGCTGAAGACGGAGCTTCGGCCCGTTCAGCTTACGCCCGTGAGGAGCCGGACCTCGTGCTGTTGGACATCTGGATGCCGGACATCGACGGAATTTCCCTGCTGAAAGAGTGGTCCGGGGGCGGGCTGCGCTGTCCCGTCGTCATCATGACCGGCCATGGCTCGGTCGAGACGGCGGTCGAGGCGACGCGGCTGGGCGCCCGGGATTTCGTTCAAAAGCCCATCTCTCTGGCCAAGCTTCTATCGATCGTCGAGACCTCCCTGGAGGCGAACGCACAACATGCCGAAAAGCCCAAGCCGGCCGCCTCCATCGTGATCGAGCCGGTCGGAACCAGCCGGGCGGTGCGCGAGTTGCGCGAGCGAGCCCGGCAGGCGGCCCAGCACGACTCGCCTGTATTGATCACTGGCGAGGGTGGAACCGGGCGCGAAATGTTGGCGCGGTATATTCATGTTCGAAGTGAGCGCACGGGCCCGTTTATTGAGCTCGATCACTATGCTTGCGGTTCCGAATCGCACCAGGCCTACCTTCTCGGCAATGCGGGATCCGCAGGCGTCTTTCAGCAGGCCGCCGGAGGCAGCCTGTACGTTCCCGATATCCAGGACTTGGCGGCGCCGGCCATGAAGACCATCGTGCAGGCACTGGAAGCTGGGGAAAAGGAGAGCGAAAAAGCCGGATCGGCCCGGGTCATCGCGACCGGCAGCGCCGACCTAGCTGCCCGGGCCGAAACCAGCGCGGAACTCGAACGGCTTTATTTCCGGCTCAATGTCTTGCCGCTGCACATCCTGCCGCTGCGCGAGCGGCCGGAGGACGTGCCCGAGTTGTTGCGCTATTTTTGCGAGTGGTTTCCCGACCATCAGGATCTCCCCTACCGTCCGATCTCCGTTTCGGCCCAAAACCGCCTGCGCAATCACAGCTGGCCCGGCAACGTGCGCGAACTGAAAAACCTGGTACAGCAACTGCTGATACTCGGCTCCGAGGGTGAAATCACGGTCGAGGAGGTGGAGGACGCCCTGAGCCGCAATCCCGTGACGCCGAGCAGCCAGGCACCGTCGCATCCAGAAATTTTTGATCTGCCGCTGCGCGAGGCGCGCGAGGCATTTGAACGCGACTACCTGATCTACCAACTCGGGAAGGTGGACGGTAGCGTCGGCAAGCTGGCCGAGAATGTCGGCATGGAGCGCACCCACCTGTACCGCAAGCTTCGGGGGCTGAAAATCGATCCGAAGTCGGTGACGCGCGATGGGGGGCACTCATGAAAATCGTCGTCCTGGGCGCGGGTCAGGTCGGCTCGAGCGTCGCCCACGCGCTGTCGAGGGAAGACAATGACATCACGATCGTCGACGTCGACGGCGCACGGCTCAAGGAGCTGCAGGACCGACTCGACATTCGGGCTGTGAACGGTTTTGCCTCACATCCCAAGGTGCTGGTGCGCGCGGGCATCGAGGATGCGGATCTCGTCATTGCCCTGACCAGCAGTGACGAAGTCAACATGACCGCCTGCCAGGTTTCCTACACCCTATACAACACGCCGACCCGCATTGCCCGGATTCGCTCGGCCGAGTACATGGCGCACCAGGAGCTGTTCAATCGCGAACATTGTCCGGTCGATGTTCTGATCAGTCCTGAACAACTGATCACGGACTATATCGCCAGGCTGATCGAATACCCGGGCGCGCTGCAGGTGCTGGACTTCGCCGACGGCCGCGCCCAACTGGTGGCAACGCGCGCCTGGCAGGGCGGGCCACTGGTCGGTCAAAGACTGCACACCATTCGCAACCACATGCCTGTTGGCGTCGAGGCCAGGGTAGCTGCCATTTACCGGGCCGACGAGACAATCATCCCGGACGGCGACACCGTCATCGAGGCGAACGACATCGTGTTTTTCCTGGCCGCCCGCCGCCATATTCGCACCATGATGCAGGAGTTCAGGCCGCTCAGCGGACCGGTGCGCCGCGTGGTCCTGGGCGGCGGCGGACACATCGGCAGCGCCCTCGCCTCGCGCCTTGAAAGGGGGCACCACGTCAAGGTCATCGAGCGCAATCCCGAAGTAGCCGAAGCCATCGCCGAGGAACTTGAAAAAGCCATCGTCCTGGTCGGTGACTGTGCCGACGAGGCTTTGCTGCGCGAAGAATCGATCGACACCGCAGATGTTTACTGCGTCCTGACCAACGACGATGAAGCCAACATCCTATCCGCCATGCTTGCCAAGAAGATGGGCGCCGAGAAAGTCATCGCGCTGATCAATCGGCCGGCCTATGTCGATCTGGTTGAATCCGGGAGCATCGACATCGCGGTTTCACCGCAGCAGGTCACCATTGGCGCCCTGCTCACCCATATCCGGCGCGGCAACATGGAGCGGGTGCATTCGCTCAGGCAGGGAGCCGCCGAAGCCATTGAAGCCGTCGCTCTGGGCGACAAGCGCTCGTCCAAAGTCGTGGGGCGTCGCGTCGAGGAGATCGACCTGCCTGAGAAGACCACCATGCCGGCCCTGGTGCGGGGCGACGACGTCATCATCGCCCACCACGACACCGTAGTTGAGGAAAACGACCACGTCATCCTTTTCGTCCCCGACAAGCGTCATATTCCCGAAGTCGAAAGCCTGTTCCAGGTCGAAGCCACTTTTGTTTGAATTGCCTGCCAGGGGCCTGAAAGCATGATCAATCCGGCGGTTCAAAAGGTGGTGGGCTTCCTGATCGCGGCCTCCAGCCTGATGATGATTCCGCCGATCCTGGTTTCCCTGTGGTACAAGGACGGCACCGGGACGCTGTTCGTGCTCAGCGCCGGCATCCTGCTCCTCAGCGGCTTGCTCGTGTACCTGCCGGTGAAGGCAACGCGGCAGGAGCTTCGTATTCGCGAAGGCTTCCTGGTCGTGGTGCTGAGCTGGCTGGTGCTGGTGCTGGTTGGCGCCCTGCCTTTCGTGCTTCTCAAGCAGCCTTCGATCGGCTACGTCGACGCGATGTTCGAGTCTATGTCCGGCCTCACCACCACCGGGGCCACCATCATGACGGAGATCGACAGCCTGCCGCGCGCGGTGCTGTACTACCGCCAGCAACTGCAGTGGCTTGGAGGCATGGGCATCATCGTGCTCGCCATCGCCATCCTGCCGATGCTGCGGGTGGGCGGCATGCAATTATTCCGGGCAGAGACCCCAGGGCCCATGAAGGACGCCAAGCTGACGCCGCGCATCACCGAGACGGCCAAGGCGCTGTGGCTGATTTACGTGGGTATCACTGCCACATGTGCGTTTGCTTACTGGCTGGGCGGGATGGAATTGTTCGACGCTGTCGGCCACGCCTTCAGCACCGTCGCCATTGGCGGCTTTTCCACCCACAGCGACAGCATGGGATACTGGAACAGCGCGGAACTGGAAATCATCGCCATGACTTTCATGGCCATCTCCGGGGTCAATTTTGCGCTGCACTTTACCGCCTGGCGCCACGCCAGCATGTCGCCCTATTTCGTCGATACCGAGCTCAAGGTATACGCCGGCCTGCTGTTTGGCATTTCGTTTCTGGTCAGCATGGCGCTGTTCATCGGCGGCACTTACGACGGGCTCGCCGAGGCGTTCCGATACGGCACTTTCCAGGTGATGTCAGCACTCACCACGACCGGATTCACCACGGCGCCGTTCTACATCTGGGGCAGCTTCGTCCCTATGCTGCTCATCCTGCTGGCTTTTATCGGGGGTTGTTCCGGAAGTACTGCAGGCGGCATGAAGGTGATTCGCACGATCCTGCTGTATCGCCAGGCGTTACGCGAGATTCGCCGACTCATCCACCCGCGGGCCGTGGTGCCGATCAAGTACGGTGGCCAGATCACTTCTCCAGCTGTGATGGACGCCATCTGGGGGTTCTTTTTCCTCTACATCGCCAGCTTCGTGTTCATGGGTGTCCTGCTCACCGCAACCGGACTCGATGCACTCACCGCATTTTCGGCCGTGGGCGCATGCATCACCAATCTCGGCCCTGCTCTCGGCGAAGCCGGACCACATTACGCCACGCTCAACGATACCGCCAAGGTCATCCTGTCGGTGGCCATGCTGTTGGGGCGGCTGGAGATCTACACCCTGTTCGTGCTGCTCACGCCGGCCTACTGGAAGGGTTGAGTGGATCCGAAGGCACTGCGCAAGCTGATCGGCACGCCCCGGGACAGCGCGCTGCTGCGCATCTCCCTGGCGACCGCCCTGCAGCAAGCGGGCGAATCCTCAGAGGCTGAGCTGCAGCTGGTGGAGGCCACTCGCATGGACCCCGCCTATACCGCGGCGTGGAAGCAGCTGGGCAGGCTGCGCCTGTCCCTCGACGATCCCGCCGGCGCCCGCGAAGCGTGGCAGTCCGGCATCGAGGCGGCACGCAAGAACGGCGACAAGCAGGCAGAGAAGGAGATGCAGGTCTTCCTCCGCCGCCTCGAAAAAGGCAATAAATAGCATGTGGGCCGTGGACTCATGAGAGCAGGGACAATGACATTAGCCCGCCCGCAGATTTGGAGCTAAGCGTAAAACGGTGGTTCGCCCTCGGGGCGGGTCTTGAAGCGCTTGTAGGACCACAGATACTGCGCCGGGTCGATGGCGACACAGGTTTCGACGCCGCGGTTCACCGCCGCGAGTGTTGCATCCAGGTCCTCGCCGGCAATGGTCTCTTCCTCAGCGGGAAGCATGTGTACCCTGTAGCGCCCTCCTTCAAGCCGCTGGGCGACGCCAAGCAGAACATGGCAGCCCGTCTTGCGGGCAATCCTCGCGGCGAGTACGCCGGTCAGCGCCGGCACCTCAAAAAACGGTGCGAAGCGACCGTGGCCGCGGGAAGGCTCCTGGTCCGGCAACACGCCTGCGCCGTGACCTTTGCGCAGGTGCGCAAACAATGCCCGCACACCCCTGGCGTTGGCCGGTAATAAATGTCCGCCGCCTCGCTTGCGCCGCTCCAGCAATGCCTGATTGAGCCGCGGATCGTCGGGCGGACGGTAAAGGATGGCGATGTCGGGGTACTGCTGCAGAAACATGCCCAGGTATTCCCACGCTCCACAATGGGGAGCGAGAACCATCAGTCCGCGGCCCGAATTCAGGCATGTTTCGAACAGTTCCCGGCCAACGAACGCTTCGCAACGGGAAGCGAGCCGATCGACCGGCCAGTACCAGTTGTGCCCGGCCTCCAGCACGGAAGCGACATAGTGGACGAAGCTCTCCCTGGCCAGTCGCCCCAGTGTCTCCTCCCCGTGTTGAGGGTAGCAGCGCCGGAGATTACGCGCCGTCGTGTTTCGTTTGGTCGGCGACAAACGCATCCACAAGCCTGCCAGACGCCTGCCGAGACGATACGGCCCGGCGGCAGGCAGCAGACTCAGCATCCGCAGGATCATCCTGGCGATAAGGACGGTCACGAGCCTTCAGCCATCGCTCTCGACTTCATCCTCTGACAGCCGCCGACGCCGTGGGTGACGCTGCTAACATAGCGCGGCAGATCTTGCCGGGAGGAGCGTGAAAACCGTGATCGCATTGCTGCAAAGGGTAACGGAAGCGGCTGTCCATGTTAACGACAGCGAGATCGCGCGCATCGGCCGCGGCATTCTCGCCCTGGTCGCCGTGCAGCGCGGTGACACCCAGGCCCAGTCCGATCGGCTGATCGAGCGGGTGCTGGCTTATCGAATTTTTCCCGACGCCGAGGGGCGCATGAACCTGGACGTGCGTCAGGCCGGGGGTGAATTGCTGCTGGTGCCGCAGTTCACCCTGGCCGCCGACACCAACAGCGGAAACCGGCCGAGTTTCGCCGTCGCAGCCACTCCGGAGGACGGTGAGCGCATGTTCAACCTGGCGCTTGAACGAGCTCAATACCTGCACCCGGGAACCTGTTCCGGTGAATTTGGCGCCAACATGCAAGTCAGCCTGGTGAATGACGGCCCGGTAACCTTTTGGCTGGAGGTTTCGCCGAACTAGCGGTGTGATTCCGGATGGTGCGCAGCCAACTCCGGGTGCTGTTTCAGCTTGCGGGTCAGCGTATTGCGCCCCATGCCTAGAATTTTGGCCGCTTTCTGCCGTTGTCCGCCGGTTTCCTCCAGAGCAATCTCGATCAGTACTGCTTCGAGTTCAAAGCTTGCCTGGCGAAGCACGCCGGCCTTGCCTGCTGCCACAGAACGCCTCGCCCAGGCGCGCAGTGATTGCCGCCAATCCGACGCATTTCCAGCCGCGCCCGGCTGGCGCAAGTCCGGTGGAAGATCCTCCGGCAGAACCTGTTCGCCAGGGGCCATCACGCACAACTGGCGGCAGACATTGAGCAACTGGCGCACATTGCCCGGCCAGTCATAGTCTTCCATCAGCTTCAGCGTTTCCGGCCTCAGCCGTTTTTCCTCCAGGTCGAATTCCGCGGCGACCCGGGCCAGGAATTTTTCCGCCAGTAGCGCAATGTCCTCCGGCCGCTCGCGCAGTGGCGGCAGGTTGATATGGATGACGTTGATCCGGTGATAGAGATCCTCGCGAAAACTGCCAAGCTCGATGTTTGCCGCCAGGTCCTGGTGGGTCGCCGCGATTACCCGGACATCGGTCTTGAGCAAGTCACGACCACCGACACGGTGAAACTCACCTTCCGCCAGCACGCGCAGCAGGCGCGTTTGCAGCGACAGCGGCATATCACCGATCTCATCGAGAAACAGCGTGCCGCCGTCGGCCTCCTCGAATCGCCCGACGCGGCGCAAGTGGGCGCCGGTGAATGCTCCGCGTTCATGCCCGAACAATTCCGATTCCAGCAGTTCGGAGGGAATGGCTGCGGTGTTGATGGCGACAAAAGGCTTGCCGCTGCGCGGGCTGTGATGATGCAGCGCACGGGCAACCAGTTCCTTGCCGCTGCCCGTTTCACCGGTAATCAGCACGCTGATGTCCGATCTCGAAAGCCGTCCTATGGTGCGAAATATCTCCTGCATGGCCGGCGACTCACCCAGCAGCCGGTTGCCTGCCGGTTCCTGGGGTTCGAGCGTCGTACCCGCGACTTCCGCCACGGCACGCTCGACGACGGAAATCACCTGGTCCAGATCGAAGGGCTTGGGCAAGTAGTCGAACACGCCATGCTGAAAAGCGTTGACCGCCTGGTCGAGGTCCGAGTACGCGGTCATTGCAATCACCGGCACCTCTTTCTCAAGCCGCTGCAGAGTTTCAACCACACCGAGTCCGTCTGCATCCGGCAGCCGAATGTCGGTGACGATGGCGCGAGGGGTTCCGCCAGCCAGCGCCGAGACTACGCCCATGACCGTCTCGAACTGCCTGACAGCGAAACCACGCCGGCTCAAGGCGCGGTCCAGGACAAAGCGGATGGTCTCGTCGTCGTCGACGATCCAGATGGCGGGCGCCTCATTCATTCAGGGCAACGATTGGCAGAAGGAGAGAGAAGCGGCTGCCCGAGTCATCGGATCGCGGCTCGTAAGTAAGGAGTCCACCGTGGGCTGCCGCCATCTGCTGCGCCAGCGCGAGCCCGAGGCCGGTTCCGTCACGCCTTCCGGTCACCAGGGGAAGAAACAACAATGGCCGCAGCGACTCGGGGACCCCGTCTCCATCGTCCTCGACATCCACGCGCAGAGCAGGCTGGCCGGTTTGCAGCATCGCCGGATCATGGACGATTCGAGTCTTCATCCTGATCACGCTGGCTTGCGCCTGACAGGCGTTGCGCAACAGGTTGTGGAGAATCTGCCGGATCGCGCCACCGTCACAATGCAACCCGGGCAGGCTGGGGTCGAAGTCTCGCTCAAGCATGATCGCCTCGCCAAATTCCGCGCGCACCAGTTCAATGACCTCGTCCAGCAACGGATAAAATTCCATAACCGATGGTTGCAGGGCTGGCTGGCCGAAACGGCGAATCAGGTCCTCGATTCGGTCTGCTTCACGGATGATCATCGTCGCCAGGGTGGCCAAATCAGGTGCGCCAACATCGCTGGACAGCTCGTTCGCCAGCATCTGCGCAGCCCCGCGTATGCCGCCGAGTGGATTGCGGATTTCGTGGCCGAGGTTGCGACTCAGAAGCTCCATTAAGCCCGACTGCACTTCACGCTGTAGCAACTTGGCGCGATTTTGCTCCCACTGAAGGCTATGAAATTCGAGCATCAGGCCATTGCCCCCGACTGTCTGCACGGTGCAGTCGTAAACGCCACCCCGCATTCTCAACTCCTGCAGATGAATCCCTCCCCCGAGCCCGCCTTTGAGGGCACGATCAAGCTCGGTTGGAACATCGGTCAGCTCCGTAAGCCTCTGCCCCCGGGCACGTTCCCGGCCAACGCCAATGCATTGCTCGGCGGCAGCATTGAGATTAGTGACACGGCATTCCCCATCGAGTTTGATGACAGCCGTGTCGAGCAGCTCGAGAGCGGAAATACCCGCCGGTGCGTCAGACTTCACATCTGTTTCGAAGCGTGTCGTCGCAGTTACCCGGGATTGTTGAGCCGCGATGCCTGGTGGATAAAAAACGTCACGGTCGGGGTCGTCACGATGCGACGGCCTGAGGGATCACGCAGCACGGCATAAACTTCGTGCTCACCGCGTTCAAGCGTGACCGGCAGGTTGGTATTGGGATCCACTTCCTGAGATTCGCCATTGATTACCACCGAAACAGCCATGCCGGTTTCGTATGGCGCACTGGCGCCCCAACTGACGACCACTGAATTCTCGGTGCCCCAGAACGACTCTTCCTGAGACGGCGAGAGAATCCGGAAATCACGGTACATCCGCCGCAGCTCCCGCGGCGTCTTCGGCGGCTCCTCGGCCACGGCCTCCTCGATTGCTGTCGGTGTAGCAGTCACATCGGCAGTTTCATTCTCCACGCCGATCTCATCTTCCTCTTCGATTTCAATTACTGAAACTTCGGGCAGAACCATTTCGCCGCTGCCATCTGCCGGAGGCTGGTCGGTGTAAACCACGTTGCCGCTCTCATCGACAACCTTGTAAACCTGGGCCGTCAACGGCCCACTGAACGACAGCGCCAAGACGACGCCGCCGAGAATGATCATCAGTCCTTTGCGCATTTGACTTTCTCCCTTGGCATCGGGGCAGCACGAGCCCAGGCTCGGGTCCGCCAGCGCCCCGATGTTCCTGAAGATGGGGGCTACAAAGAATAATACATCTCGAACTCGACCGGGTGGGTGCTCATGCGGAAGCGCGTCACCTCCTGCATCTTGAGGTCAATGTAGCCGTCGATCAGGTTGTCGCTGAAGACACCGCCGGCCTTGAGGAATTCACGGTCCGCATCGAGCGCGGCCAGGGCCTGGTCGAGACTGTGACATACCGTCGGAATGCCTTTCTCCTCCTCCGGCGGCAAGTCATAAAGATCCTTGTCCATCGGCGATCCGGGATCAATTTTGTTGGCCACGCCATCGAGGCCTGCCATCAGCATGGCGGCAAATGTGAGGTATGGATTGCCGCATGAATCGCCGAAGCGTACTTCGAGCCGACGCGCTTTGGGGTTGCTGACAAACGGGATGCGGCACGATGCGGAACGATTACGCGCCGAGTAAGCCAGCAATACCGGCGCCTCGAAACCGGGCACCAGGCGCTTGTAGCTGTTGGTCGTCGAGTTGGCGAATGCATTGATGGCGCGGGCGTGCTTGAAGATCCCGCCGATGTAATGCAAGGCCGTATCCGACAACCCGCCATACCCATCGCCGGCGAACAGGTTGGTCCCATCCTTGGCGATGGATTGGTGAACATGCATCCCGGAGCCGTTATCGCCTACCAGCGGCTTGGGCATGAAGGTTGCGGTGCATCCGGCCGC
>JBFHEJ010000004.1:0-20864 GCA_041584255.1 Lysobacterales bacterium | reverse complement strand
CAATGTTGGCAGCTATGGTGGCGCAACCGCCGACCCCTCGCTCGTGGACACGGTATGCGCATTGCTGGAAGCCTCTGATTACAGCGCCGTCAGGGACGGCCGCTTTAAGGGTGGGTACATCACCCGTCATTACGGCCGGCCACAGGACGGCGTGCATGCCATTCAGCTCGAAATTGCTCAGCGGACCTACATGGCGGAGTTTCCCCCGCGCTGGGACCTGGCGCGCGCAAGGCCTTTGATCAAGTTGCTGAAGCAAGTGGTTATGGCGCTCGAGGCCTGGCGTCCCGGCCCGGACACCCAAAATCCAGTTGGCTAAGCGCTCGATCTTCTGCCGCCGACTGCTGAGCGCCGAAGGCTGGATAGGCGATGCCGTTATTGAAATGGATGAGACCGGCCTCATCCGCTCCTTCCGCAACGGTCAGGCGAGTGATGCGAATGTAACCCTCACCGGACCGGTTATTCCCGGAATACCCAACTGCCACTCTCATGCCTTTCAGCGGGCAATGGCCGGGCTTTCGGGATTGCCTGGCCCCGACGGGTCGGACAGCTTCTGGACCTGGAGAGAGCAGATGTACCGGCTTGCAAACCGGGTCAGCCCTGAGGCCCTGGAAACGATTGCGCGCTGGCTCTACATCGAGATGCTTGAGGCCGGTTACACCAGTTGCGCCGAATTCCACTACCTGCACCATGCTCCGGATGGGCAACCTTTCGATGCGCTCGACGAGATGGGAGAAAGGCTGATTCGAGCAGCCAGCGACGCGGGCATTGCCCTGACCTTGCTGCCGGTCCTGTACTGCAGGGCGGGTTTCGAAAGCAGCGGCGTGAATCAAGAACAACGACGGTTCGTCAACCCACCCGAGCAATTCAACCGTCTTTTCGAGCTCATCCTTAACCGGGTGCAAGACCATCCCCATCATGTCGTGGGGCTCGCATTTCACTCGCTTCGCGCCGTATCCGGGGCGCAAATGTTACAGGTCCTGGAGGCCGAATCGGGCAGGGCTGCCGCCATTCACATTCACGTCGCCGAGCAGCGGCAGGAGGTCGAGCAGTGCGTATCGGCACTCGGCGCGCGGCCCGTTGAGTGGCTGCTGGAAAACTCACCAGCCGACCAGCGTTGGTGCCTGGTCCACGCGACACACATGCAGCCGTACGAGTACGATAGGGCCGCGCAGCGAGGCTTGATTGCCGGCCTGTGCCCGACCACCGAAGCGGATCTGGGCGACGGCTTTTTTGAGGCGGAATATTGGCTCAATCGAAAGGGTAAACTGGCGGTTGGCAGTGACAGCAATCTCCGGGTCTCAGCCTGCGAGGAATTGCGCCTGCTGGAGTTTGGTCTGCGGTTGAGAACGGGGCGGCGAAACGTTCTCGCCAGGAAAGACCACCCCTGCGGCCGCCTGATGTACGAAGAGACGGCCGCCGGAGGCGGTGCTGCCCTTGGTCAGCCGGTGGGAAAATTGGCGGCGGGCTATCGCGCCGACCTGGTTGAACTCGATCCGCAGCACCCGTTGCTTAGCGGCGTGGCGACCGAAGACGTTGTCGACCGCTTTGTTTTTGCCGGAGACCGGAGCATGATCCGGTCCGTGTTCGTTGGCGGCCATCAACGCGTACACGATGGCCGGCACCCGGCCAGGGAAGGGGTAGCCGAGGCGTTCTCGGCCGTCATGGAGGAGTTATTTGATGAGTGAAATTATGCCGATCGACATTTTGCCGTTTTCCGATGCCTGTGAGCGCAACAAGAACCCGATCCTTGAGGTGCTGGAACAGTATTTCCCCAAGCGGGGGTTTGTGCTGGAAATCGGCTCCGGAACGGGACAGCACGTCGTTCATTTCGCCCGCAAGATGACCGCGCTGAAATGGCAGCCGTCAGACGTGGAAGAAAACCTTCCGGACCTGATTGCCCGTTGCGATGCCGAAGGTAGCGAAAACATCAAACCACCGATTGCTCTCGATGTGCGAGACAAGGAAGCGGCGCAATGGCCCGATCGCGTTCTCAGCGCTGTGTTCTCGGCCAATACCGCGCATATCATGAGTTGGTCCGCGGTGCGCGCCATGTTCGAGGGGGTCGGAGCCAGGCTCAAAGAGCGCGGGGTCTTCTGCCTCTATGGACCGTTCAACGATCACGGTAAGTACACCTCCGACTCCAATCGGGCATTCGACTTACAGCTCAAGAGTCAAAATCCCAAGATGGGGCTGCGCGACGTGCAATCGCTGGAGATTCTGGCGGGCAAGAACAACATGCGACTGGCAGACCAGGTTCGCATGCCAGCGAACAACCAGACGCTGGTATTCATCCGCAAAGACAACCCGAGGTAGCCAGTGGAAATCTCGCTGTCAGATTCCGCAGACCTCGTCGCGCAGGCCCGGGCCCTGATGTCGGGAGAGCGCGATCGTATCGCCAACGCCGCCAACCTGTCGGCACTGCTTTTCCACAGCCTCGGCGATATCAACTGGGCGGGGTTCTATTTTGCTAGTGGCGACGAACTTGTGGTCGGCCCGTTCCAGGGCAAGCCGGCCTGTGTGCGCATTCCCTACGGCAGGGGCGTTTGCGGCCAGTCAGCCGCGACCCGTGAAGTTATCCGCGTCGAGGACGTTCATGAGTTTGCCGACCACATTGTCTGTGACGTCGCTTCGCGCTCGGAAATTGTTTTGCCACTCATTAAGTCAGGTGAGATGATCGGTGTTCTCGATATCGACAGCCCCAGCCGTGGCCGATTCAGTGCCGAAGACGAACAACTGCTGCGACAAGTCGCAGCCGCGTATGTCAATGCAATTGATTAGCCCGGATTGATTCAACCCAACAGTTTTTTGCCCCGCGCCTTGTGGTCGATTCGGCCACGCCCCTGGGCTTCTGCCCAATCCGGCTCAAAGCTGACCACCACCAGAGTGCCGGTCGCCAGGCGTTTGATCTTGCTGTGCTGGGATTCCGAACTGCACTCATAGACGAGTTGTTCCAAGCCGGGGTTATGGCCGACCATCATGACACTCTGACATTCTGCAAATGCGTGGTCGAGGACATTGACCAGGGTTCGAACGGATGCCCCGTAAAGCTGCGGCAAGAACCGGGTGCCTTGCTCGAGTTCGGCGCATTTCTCCAGCATTGGCGCCAGCGTTTCCCGGGTTCGTTGTGAGGGCGAGCACAGCACCATCTCCGGCAACGCAATATTGTCTGCAACCCATTCCGCCACGGCGTTGGCGTGCGCGTCACCGATTTTATTGAGGGGCCTCGAAAAATCGTCGGGCATGGAGTCCCAGGGCACCGCCTTGGCGTGTCGAAAAATCATCAAGGTTTGCATATCCACCTCCTCGAGAACTATCGCCCGACGGCCGAATGCCAGTCTTCGAGCAGCACGTTGCCGCCGCTGACGATCACGCCGGCGTGACTTCCCGCAAACAACTCCGGATATTTCTCCAGGGCTGCAAGTACGGTGGCAGACGAAGGCTCGATGACCATCCTCAGATGTTTCCAGGCAACCGCCTGGGCGGCCCTGAGGTCATCATCGTTCACGGTCAGCACGCGGGAGACCAACGAGCTTATCAATGCAAAATTGCGCACGCCCACAATGGCACGCAGGCCGTCGGCGATGGTGTCCGGGCTCCACTCCCGCACCCGCTCACCGCGTTCAAGGCTGGCCGCCGTATCGGCCGCGCCTTCGGGCTCCACGCCGATCACCTTGACGCCCTGGGACCGGGCGGCCAGGGCGCAACCGCTGATCAGCCCACCGCCACCGATGGGAACAACCAGCATCTCGATCCCGGGATCCTGGCCGAGCAACTCCAGCGCGCAGCTTCCCTGGCCGGCGATGATTTCGCGCTGGTCGTAAGGGTGGATGGGCACCATTCCCCGCCCGATCAGCTCGTCCAGGCCGTCCTCCCTTGCCTGGCTTGTCGGTTTGCAAAAATGTACCGTACCCCCGAATCGCCTGACCGCGTCGATCTTGGTGGGCACCGAGTCGTCAGGCATCACCACGTGAGCTTCGCGGCCACTGAGGCGGGCTGCGAGGGCCAGCGCGGCGCCATGGTTTCCGGATGAGTGCGTCGCGACGGGACGCTTGTCATCTTCCCCTTCTTCGTCCAGGCAGAGGATGGCGTTGCTGGCGCCCCTGAACTTGAAAGAGCCCGTACGCTGAAAGTTTTCGCATTTGACCGCCAGCTTGCAGCCAGCCCACGCGTCCAGTTCGGGGTTGCGCAGAACGGGTGTATTACAGCATTGGTGCCGGATACGCGCCCTCGCCAGGTGAACGTCGGTGACGTCAGGCAGGTCGATTTTCAAATCATCGCTCATCAAGAAGCGGTCTCAAGCAAAGTGCGCTTCTCTTATAATACTTCCCCTTTGGGCAAGAGGAACCGGGAATGATGAAAGGCCCCGCAGGCAAGGCTATTTTGCGATCCGACTACACGCCGTACCCGTGGAAAGTCGATAACCTCAAACTTAGGTTTGACATCCGCGAGCACGAGACGCTGGTCGAATCGAAGATCAGCTTCATACGCAAGGACGAAGTGAGCGGCGACTGCCCAATCGAGCTCGATGGCCAGAACATGGAGTTGCGATCACTTCGTATGGATGGGGCAGAGCTGGCTCCGGGGGACTACGAACTAACCACCACCAAGCTGATCATCCGTAACGCCCCGCGGAAATGCATCATCGAGATCGGCAATGCCATCCGCCCGTCTGAAAACACGGCATTGGAGGGGCTTTACCCTTCGGGCCAATTCCTTCTGACGCAGTGTGAGGCGGAAGGTTTTCGCAAGATCACCTATTTCCCCGACCGTCCTGATGTCATGACGCTCTATGAGGTGACAATAGAAGCTGACCAATCACATTTTCCGGTGTTGCTCTCCAACGGCAACGCCGTGGCCGAGGGTGACGCCGGTGACGGCCGTCACTGGGTCCGCTGGAACGACCCGTTTCGCAAGCCTTCTTATCTTTTCGCCCTGGTCGCCGGCAATCTCGAGCACATCGAAGACCGTTTCGTCACCCGCAGCGGCAGGGAAGTGACCCTGCGCATTTACGTGGAACCGGAAAACCTCGGCCGCTGTGACCATGCCATGCAGTCGCTCAAGCGGGCGATGAAGTGGGACGAGGACCGCTTCGGGCTGGAGTATGACCTCAATATTTACAACATCGTGGCCACCAACGATTTCAACATGGGGGCGATGGAAAACAAGTCGCTCAACATCTTTAATGCCCGCTGCGTGCTGGCCAGCAGGCAATCAGCGACCGACATCGACTTTCAGAACATCGAGGCCGTGATCGGCCACGAATATTTTCATAACTGGACAGGCAACCGCGTCACCTGTCGTGACTGGTTCCAGCTCACCCTCAAGGAAGGGCTGACTGTTTTTCGTGATCAGGAGTTTACTGCCGACATGCAGTCGCGGGCGGTGAAGCGTATCCAGGACGCGCGCGACCTGCGTTCGCGCCAGTATCCGGAGGATGCAGGGCCGATGTCGCACCCCATCAGGCCGGACCGCTATGTCGAGATCAACAACTTCTACACCATGACGGTGTACCAGAAGGGCGCGGCGGTGATCCGCATGGTGCATACCTTGCTGGGCGAGGAAGGCTTTCAGAAGGGCATGAAGCTATACATTGAGCGCCATGACGGAGCGGCCGTGACCTGCGACGATTTCATTGCCGCGATGGCCGACGCCAACGCTGTCGACCTCGAGCATTTTTCCCGCTGGTACAGCCAATCCGGCACGCCAGTGGTGCGCGTTGAGGATGAGTACGACGAAGAGTCCGGGACTTACACGCTGCACTGCTCGCAGCACACCCCTCCGACCCATGACCAGAAGAAAAAGCTGCCGTTGACCATTCCGATCAGGGCCGGCCTGCTCGACGCCGCCGGCCGTCCGCTCGACCTCGAAATTGCGGGCGGGACGGTGTCCGGTGATCACCGCAGCAAGGTGCTGATTTTCAACCAGGCGCAGCAATCCTTCACTTTCTCGAACATAGATCGCAAGCCGGTGCCTTCGCTGCTGCGCGGTTTTTCCGCGCCGGTCAAGCTCGAATATGACTACAGCGAGGAGGACCTGGCCTTGTTGATGGCGCATGACAGCGATTCCTTCGTGCGCTGGGAGGCTGCTCAGCTGCTTGCCACACGGGCCATTTTTGAGCAGCGGCGGCGCATGGCCGAGGATGCACAACCTGTGCTGCCGGACGCCCTCAGGGAGGCCGCGGCCTCATTGCTGAGCGATCGGGAAAGTGATCCTGCGCTCCTCGGTGAGGCGCTGACCCTTCCCGGTGAAGAGTATCTCGCCGAACTCGTCGACATGGTCGACGTCGAGGGCATTCACAGTGCGCGGGAGTTCATCCATCGCCAATTGGCCGGCACGCTGCACCACGAATTCCACGGCCGGTACCGGGAACTCGATGACGGGGCCCGCTACGAGAATTCGCCACCGGCCGTCGCCCGGCGACTGTTGAAGAATACCTGCCTGAGTTACCTAGCCTGCACTGCTGGCGGCGACGATATCGCCGTGTCCCAATTCGAGCGTGCGGACAATATGACCGACGCACTGGCTGCAATGCGCGCACTGGTGATGGCCGGATCGCCCCGCGCCACTGCAGTGCTGGCAGCCTTCGAAGAGCGCTGGCGCGATGACATGCTTGTCATGGACAAGTGGTTCGCGATCCAGGCTGCCCGGCCCTCGGCCGATACCGTGGACGACCTGGAAGACCTGATGGCACATCCCGCGTTCAGCATCACCAATCCCAACAAGGTTCGCGCCGTGGTCGGCATTTTCGCCGCCGGCAACCCGACCGGTTTCCACGCCGCCAACGGCCGTGGGTACCGATTCGTGGCCGACAAGGTTATCGAGCTCGATCGCCTCAATCCCCAGGTGGCGGCACGAATTGTTTCGGCGTTCAATGCCTGGAAGCGTTACGACGCCGATCGGCGCGCGATGATGTCGGCAGAATTACGGCGGGTGCTGGGGCAGCAATCGCTTTCGCCGGACGTATCTGAAATCGTGACCAACGCCCTGGCGGACTGAGGAACAGGATTCAGCCAGTATTCAGAGTCACAGTGCTATCCTGTGCCGTAATGTAGCGATCGGGCGGCCGGTCTCCTCAGGCGGATGTCAATGTATTCCATGAGATTGCTGTTGCTGGTTCTCAGTGCCCTGGTGCTGCAGGGATGCATTCACTATCACTATAGCTATGAGCCTTCGGAATATGCCTACGACGGCGCGGAGGACCCCGATTTCTACGATGACGGCACGCCGGTTGTCGATGTCCGGTTCGCCGATGCGGCCTACTACCCCTGGTGGTCGATCGATTACTACTATTTCGGCCGCCACTATTACCGGCCGGTTTATCTGCGCAACCGGTATTTTTCACCCTCCTACGCTTACGGTCACGGCATCGGGCCCCATTACTGGCCTTACTACGCGTTCTACAGTCCGTTTTACTATCCGTATGCCAATTTCGCCTGGTATGACCCCTGGTACGGCTGGCCCCGTTATGGCATTGGAACGACGATCATTTGGACCAGCACCGATCCGTACCCGCGCCAAAGCAGGAATATTCAGCCGTCCGATCCCGGTGCGGTTACGCGCAACGTGTCGATGACGCCATCCGTCGGCGATACCGACGCCGGGATGGAGATCCGCAGCCGTAACCACCGCAAGATTCGTGACTCGCATATTGGCCCAGCCCCGGTGATTTCCCCGGCGCGCACGAGTCGTTCTGCACGGGTCGTTCCCGCGCCCGCCCCGACCGAGCCGGCGCCGATTGCCTCCACGCCGCGAGTCATTTACCAGGCTCAGCCGGCCCCGCCCCGGCCAGTTTCGTCTACACCGCCGCCGGCCTCCGCGCCCTCGCCCGTCGCTGCGCAGCCGCGCATGATCCGCGAGGTGAAGCCGGTCCAACCGCGTCCCGGGGCATCGCTGCCCCCTGCGGTATCCTCGCCTTCACCGGCTACCCCGAGCACGGTTGATCCCGCCCCGCCATCGCACTCAAACGACAGCTCCAGGCGCCGCAATTAGAGCCCCGACCCACCGGCTAACTTCAGCGAAACGCAAGGATTTTCAGTACAATACGCGGTCCGCAGTCATAGGGCTGACAGCCAGGCAGCATTTGTAATGCGCTATCCCGAACAATTCGAGGTCATTGTGATCGGCGGCGGCCATGCCGGCACTGAGGCCGCCCTTGCATCAGCGCGCAGCGGCGCGTGGACGCTGCTGCTCACGCACAGCATCGACACCGTGGGCGCGATGAGTTGCAATCCGGCGATTGGCGGCATCGGCAAGGGACACCTGGTGCGCGAGATCGACGCACTGGGCGGGGTGATGGCGCGCGCTGCCGACGCCGCCGGCATCCAGCTACGCACACTCAATGCGCGCAAGGGGCCTGCGGTGCGCGCCACGCGTGCGCAATGCGATCGCAATCTCTACCGTGCGTTTATTCGAAAAAGCGTTGAGAATCAGCAGGGACTTTCCCTGTTCCAGGGCGCTGTGGACGATATTCTGATCGAGGACGGCCACGTCGTCGGATGTCGTACCGCCGCGGGCGTCGAGTTTCTCGCTGCCACAGTGGTTTTGACCACGGGCACGTTTCTGGGCGGCAAGATTCACATTGGCGAGAAACAGCAGCAAGGTGGGCGCGCCGGCGATCCACCCGCCAATGCGCTGGCAAAAAGACTGCGCGAACTGCCGTTTTCGGTGGCGCGGCTCAAGACGGGGACGCCGCCGCGCATCGATGGCAAGACCGTCGATTTCACCGGGCTCGCCGAACAGCCGGGCGATGAACCCCGGCCTGTGTTTTCGTTCATTGGCAGCCGTGACGACCATCCCGAGCAGCGCTGCTGCTGGATCACGCACACTTCGGAGCGGACGCACGAAATCATTCGCTCAGCCTTACATCGCTCGCCGATGTATTCGGGGGCGATCGAAAGCTCGGGGCCACGCTATTGCCCCAGCATCGAAGACAAGGTGGTGCGGTTCGCGGAACGCCAAAGTCACCAGATATTCATCGAGCCGGAAGGTCTCGACACCCGCGAACTGTATCCCAACGGCATATCCACCAGTCTGCCATTTGACGTGCAGCTCGATTTCGTGCGCTCGATCAGGGGATTCGAGCAGGCCACCATCACGCGCCCCGGCTACGCCATCGAGTACGATTTTTTCGACCCCCGGGAGCTGTACCCGCAGCTCGAAACCCGCCACGTTGCCGGCCTGTTTTTTGCCGGCCAGATCAATGGCACCACCGGCTACGAGGAGGCAGCCGCCCAGGGCCTGGTTGCCGGTATCAACGCCGCCCGCCGGGCGCGCGGGGAGTCGATGTGGGTTCCGCGCCGTGATGAAGCCTACATGGGCGTGCTGATCGACGACTTGACAACCCAGGGGACGCTCGAACCCTACCGCATGTTTACCAGCAGGGCGGAATATCGATTGCAGCTTCGCGAGGACAACGCCGATCAGCGGCTGACCGCGAAAGGCCGCGAACTGGGGTTGGTGGACGACCGCCGCTGGCGCCAGTTCAGCAGCAAGTGCGCAGCCATCGAAACCGAGAGGGCGCGCCTGGCCACGATATGGTTGAGTCCCGACAACGCGGCGGGCCGAGAGGCCGAGAGGATCCTGGGCGAGCCGATCAGCAAGGAGACCAGGGCGATCGATCTGCTCAAGCGCCCGGGCATGGACTATCGTCGGTTGAGCGAATTGGACGCGATTGGCGCGCGGCTCGAGGACGAATGGGCTGCTCAACTGGAAACCGAGGTTCGTTACTCCGGGTATCTTGACCGTCAGCGGCAGGAAATCGAGCGCCGCCAAAGCAACGAGGCCCTGGGTATCGACCCGCAGATCGACTACAGCGCAATCAGGGGCCTGTCTGCAGAAGTGTCAGAAAAGCTTGCCCGGGTTCGACCGACAACGGTCGGGCAGGCATCACGCATACCCGGCGTCACGCCGGCCGCCATTTCGCTGCTGCTGGTCTACCTCAAGAAGCACCGTTCCAGGGCCGCCTGACCCAACCCCTCCGCCGTATTCGGGGACTGCCTGTTCAACAGCGCCAAGGAGTAACTGGCTGCGACGCAGGGTGCTCCCTCCTGCAGCCCATGAGCATGCGCGCGTCGCGGCTATCGCTCAAACGCTTTGGAAACGAAGGATTTACAGATTCTTAACGGGGCGTGAGTATGCTAGACCTGTAAGTTGACTGTGCCTAGCGCATCGCCCTTCAAGACAGGCAGTCCCCACACTTCATTTGCCTATCGCGATGCGCCTTCAAGCCCCGGGTCTAGGCCCGGGGCTATTTTTTTGGGTGCAGGATTGCGGTGTTTACTCGTCGTTGCCGTAGTCGCTGGCTTCGGGGAGATAGCGCACCAGCATGCTGTGGCCGATATGGAAGGTGGAGCCCCAGTCCGCCATGAATTCGGCAAATGCTTCGGGCCCGCCCAGGGCCTCGGAAACAATCTTGAAAAAAGAAGGGTCCGATTCGGCGAAGTCGGCGTAACCCTTCATTGGCTGGACCAGCGCGACCTCGTTGCCCTTGCCGCCGCTGACGGTGCTGAAGAAACCATAGTGCCCGGTATAGCCGCCCTCTGCCAGCATGCTGTGAATCTGCTCAGTGCCCTGCCGCCACTTTCCATACTGACCGTTTTCGATGTGCCAGTACTCGACCTGGTAGTGCGTGTAGCCTGCGAAACTTTCGGGCCAATTGGCCAGTTCCCTGATTTCCACGGTGACTTTGCGTTGCACGTGCGCGATCAACGGCATGACGTCCGCCGCGAATTTTTCGGCAGCTTCGTCCTGCCACTCGAACTCGGCGTCGAAATCCTCCCAATTGTGGTCGCCGGAGCGTGCGATGTACTTGCCGGTGTTGGGGCCGGACTCGATGGCGTACCAGCTGTACTCGAAATGACCTTCTTTGTCCGCCACCCACAGGTGGTAATCGCGAATGGCTGCCTCGAGCGCCGCGCCCTGTCCGTCCTTCGGCGCAATCAGGACCATGTCGGCCGCTCCGTCGCTTTCCTCTTCCTGCGCCTGCAGCGGCAGGATCCAGACAAAGGATGCAAGTGTACAGATCAGGGCAATCATGAATCGCTTGTGCATTGAACTCTCCCTCAATCGTTAAAAAACCCGGGACACGACCTGTTCAGAGTCCGTTTCCCGGGCCACAGAATCAGTATAGTTCGCGCCCAGTAATTTTCCGTTAATGTGTTGACCGCAGCAGCAAAGCGTTTGTCGGGAGCATGGCATGAGTCAAAACGAAACCGGGTACAGGCTGTATGGCGACTCCAGGTCTGGCAACTGTTATAAGGCAGCCCTGACTCTGCGCCTCACCGGCCGGCAATTTGACTGGATCGAGACCGACATCATGGCGGGTGAATCGCGGACCGAGACATTCCTGGCCATGAACCCCAACGGCAGGGTGCCGGTAATAATCTTTCCCGATGGCCGGATATTGAGCGAATCGAATGCGATCCTGCTTCATTTATCGGAAGGCACCCAATGGCTGCCCGCAGAACCGTATGAACGTGCGCTGGTCTATCAGTGGCTTTTCTTCGAGCAGTACAGCCATGAGCCATACATCGCGGTGCTGAGATTCCTTATCCACTTCGCCAAGACCGCCAACGAGCAGCCCGATCGCGTCGCAGCACTTTTGAAGCGGGGGCACCAGGCCCTGGCGGTCATGGAGACTCGCCTGGCGCAGCAACCTTTTCTCGCAGGTCGAGACTTCACAGTCGCCGACATTGCGCTCTACGCCTACACCCACGTGGCTGGAGACGGCGGATTTGACCTGGAGCCCTATCCGTCGCTTCGCGACTGGCTCGAGCGTGTTTCTTCGCAGCCTGGTTTTGTTCCGATGAACGAGGCATGTCGATGAAATCCGGCCTGGTCATCGAGGGCGGCTGTCACTGCAAAGCCATTCGCTATCAATTGAAATGGCCTGAGCAGCCGGGCGCCGCTCGGATCCCTGCCAGGCGGTGTTCGTGCAGCTATTGCATGCGCATCGACGGGGTCTGGACCTCCCATCCCGACGCTGAGCTCGGGATCTTCGAAGCCGCCTCGCGGCCGGCAACCCGCTATCGATTCGCAACCGGGACGGCGGACTTTCTGTTTTGCAGCCACTGCGGCATCACGCCGGTCGTCACCTGTGAACTGGACGGGCGTGACTACGCCGTGGTCAACGTCAATACCTTCGACGAGGGCCCGGACAAGCCATTCGAATTCGATGCCTGCGCCACCGACTTCGACGGGGAGACGGTGGAAGACCGCCTGGCGCGTCGGAAAGCACGCTGGATTGGTTGCGTCGAGTGGCGCGATACCTAGGTTTTAGTCGCGAATCACGCCGGCTTCGGGGTCATTGAATACGTCGAGGTCGATGGCGTTTTCGCTGACTGCCACCACGGTGGATACGGTGGCATCCCCGGTGACGTTGATCGCCGTGCGCGTCATGTCGAGCAGCCGGTCGACACCCAGGATCAGGGCAATGCCCTCCTCGGGCAGGCCAACCTGCGCCAGCACGCCCGCCAGCACGACGAGGCCGACTGAAGGCACACCGGCCGTTCCGATGGAGGCGACAATCACCATCACCACCACCATCATGTACTGAGCCACGCTGAGTTCTATGCCGTAAAACTGGGCGATGAAGCCGGTCGCGATGCCCTGCATGATGGCGGTGCCGTCCATGTTGATGGTGGCGCCCAGCGGAATCGTGAATGACGAAATCCGATTGCTGACGCCCAGGCGGTCCTGTACCGATTCCAACGTCACCGGTATGGTCGCGTTGCTCGATGCCGTGGAAAACGCAAACATCATGGCGGCGCGCATCTTCCACAGGAACGTCCAGGGATTAACCCGCGCCAGCGTGACGAGCAGGGTCGGATAAACCACGAGTGCGTGCAGGAAAAGCACCGCGAAGACCAGGATGATGTAGCGGCCGACCGCCATGAAATCGGCCACCTCGCTGGTGGCGGCAAGGTTTGTGATCAGTGCGAACACGCCGTAGGGCGCGGCGTGCATAACGATCAGCACCAACCGCATGATGACGTCGTTGACGTCATTGAACCAACCCGAGACTCGTTTACCGGAGTCTCCGCCCAGTGTCATCGCAACACCCAGCAGCACCGCGAAAATGATGATCGGCAGCATGTCGGCTTCCGCCATGGCCGCCACGGGATTGGACGGCACCATGTCGATCAGCACCTGTGTGAAGGGCTTGCCCTCGCCGATAACTGCATCTTCGAGTGGCTTTGGACTGGCCCCGACCCCGGGCTTGAAAATCCTTGCGGCGGTGAGCGCCAGGGTCACGGCGATACCGGTCGTGATCAGGTAGAGGCCGATCGCCTTGCTGCCGACGCGGCCCAGCACCTTGGGGTCGGAAAGCGAACTCGAACCGCAAACGATGGAGACGAATACCAGCGGCACCACCAGCATCTTCAGCAGCGAGACAAACACCGATCCGACGACATGGAACAGGCCGTCGGTCAGCCAGATCCTGGCCCATTCGGGATTGCCCGCGTAGTTGAGTATCAGCCCGGCAATGGCGCCGAGGATCATCGCGATGAAGATTCGCGCACTCAGGTTCATGTGCTTCTTGTGGCTCATCTTCTCTCCCAGGGATTTTTCGCTGACGCGCAGTAAGGTGCCATTGTCCGGATATCGGGCCGGGGGCGTATTGCGTTAGAATTTAACGCTTTGGCCGGCTGCTTGGCAATTCGGAATGTCACAATCACCCACAACAAGAACCCACTTTATCCGCAATATCGTCATTGCCGACCTCGAGTCGGGCAGGCATGAAACGGTATGCACACGATTTCCGCCCGAGCCGAACGGACACCTGCACATCGGCCACGCCAAGTCGATCTGCCTGAATTTCGGGCTGGCGACCGAGTTCGGTGGCACCACCAACCTGCGTTTCGACGACACCAATCCGCTCAAGGAAAGCGAGGACTTTGCCCTGGCGATCATGGAAGACGTGCGCTGGCTGGGTTTCGAGTGGAACGAGCTGCGTCACGCTTCGGACTATTTCGAACAGTTGTACGACTACGCCGTTCATCTCATCGAGACGGGCAGGGCCTATGTCGATGACACACCGCCGGAGCAGATGCGAAAGATGCGCGGCACTCTGACCGAGCCGGGCATCAACAGCGGGCGGCGTGATCGCCCCATGGAGGAAAGCCTCGATCTGTTCGAGCGCATGAAAGCCGGTGAATTTGAAGACGGGGCCATGGTGCTTCGGGCGAAGATCGACATGGCAGCACCCAACATCAACCTGCGCGATCCCGTGATCTATCGGATACGCAACGCTGCCCACCACCGTACCGGCGATACCTGGCATATCTACCCGATGTACGACTGGGCACACGGAATCTCCGACGCCATCGAAGGCATCACCCACTCGCTGTGCACCCTCGAATTCGAGGACCACCGGCCGCTTTACGACTGGTTTCTCGAAAACATTCCGGCCCCCTGCCACCCGCAGCAGATCGAGTTTGCGCGCGGCAATCTCGATTACACGGTGATGAGCAAGCGACGCCTGCTGCAACTGGTCGAGGAAGGGCACGTCGAGGGCTGGGACGATCCTCGTATGCCAACGATTTCAGGCATGCGCCGCCGCGGCTTCACACCGGAGTCGATCCGTGCTTTCTGGGAAGAAGCCGGGGTCTCAAAGTCCGAGAGCATTCTGCCTATGGGCGTGCTGGAAAATGTGCTGCGCAACGACCTTAACGAGCGCGCACCGCGAACCATGGCGGTACTGGATCCCCTAAAAGTGGTCCTGACGAACTACCCCGAGGGCGAATCCGAGTGGCTGCAAGCGCCGCTTCACCCCCAGAAACCCGAATTGGGCAGACGCAAGGTGCCGCTTGGCCGTGAAATCTGGGTCGAGCGCGGCGATTTCATGGAAGACCCACCGCGAAAATTCTTTCGTCTGCGGCCCGGCGGCGAGGTCCGTCTGCGCAATGCATTTATCGTCCGCTGCGACGATGTCGTGAAGGACGATAACGGAGAGGTGATCGAGTTGCGCTGCAGCTTTGACCCCGATTCACGCAGTGGCATGCCCGGTGCGGACCGCAAGGTCAAGGGCACCATCCACTGGGTATCGGCAGCGCATGGCGTGAATGCGGAAATCCGGCTTTACGACCGCCTGTTCCGGGTGCCCAATCCGCTGGCGGACAAGTCCGGCAATTTTCTCGACCACATCAATCCGGAGGCGCTCCAGGTGATCGAAAATGCAATCGTGGAGCCCATGGTGGCGCAGGGTAGTCCTGGTGATTTCTACCAGTTCGAGCGCACCGGGTATTTCGTTCACGACAGCGCGGATTCCAGGCCGGGTGCCCCGGTGCTCAATCGCTCGGTGACCCTGCGTGACTCCTGGGCGAAAATTGAAAAGCAAATGGCCTCCGGGGCTTGAGGCCGCGGCAAGGGTAACCGCCGATGCTGCCGCTCGACAAACCGCCAGGCAGCATTTGCATCGTCAGGCTTTCTGCTTTGGGCGATGTCACCCACGCCGTGCCTGTGGTGCGCGCAATCCAGAGCGCGTGGCCTGAAACCCAAATCACCTGGGTATGCGCCAGGCTGGAGCATCGCCTGCTCTCGCGGATCGAAGGCGTGCGTTTCGTGGTGGTCGACAAGAAGGCCGGTCCGGGTGGTTATCTAAAGTTCAGGCGCGAGCTTGCGGGAGAGCGCTTCGACGTGATGCTGCAAATGCAGACATCGTCCCGGGCCAATCTCACGGGCGCCTGTGTCAGGGCGGACATCAAGCTGGGTTGGGACAAGGCCCGCGCACGCGAATTCCATAGTTGGTTCATGACCCATGCGATCCCCGAGGTGCCCTTTGAACACCAGGTGCAGGGTCATCTTTCCTTTGCCCGCACCCTGGGTCTCGATGCCGAGGAGCCGGAATGGAATTTCCCGGTCGGAGCAGAGGAGCGGAAATTCGCCGCCGGGCTGATGCCCGATGGGCAGCCAACGCTGCTGATCTCCCCCTGTTCGAGGCATCCAAAACGCAACTGGCGGGCGGAACGGTACGCGGCGGTGGCGGATTATGCGGCGGAATCACTCGGTATGAACGTGATTCTTTCCGGCGGGCCTTCCCAGGCCGAATTGCAGTTCGGTCAAGCCATCGTGTCGGCCATGCGGCAGCCGGTCAACAACATGGTTGGTAAAGACACACTGCAGCAACTGGTCGCCATGGTGCAGCGTGCCGACGTCGTGCTCAGCCCGGATTCGGGCCCCGCTCATCTCGCCAACGCGATGGGCACGCGGGTCGTTGGCTTGCATGCGAGTACGTGGTCGCGGCGGAGCGGGCCCTACCACTCCCTGGACTATTGTGTCGACAAGTTCGCCCAGGCGGCGCGCCAGTTTCGCGGCAAAGAACCGGAGGAATTGCGCTGGGGTACCCGCATCGAGGATGCAGGCGTAATGGACCTGATTGGTATCGACGAGGTTATTGAGCGGCTGGAGGCTGCTGCCCGGTTCGTTGACCGGGTTGCAGATGGGCAGCCTGCCTGAGTATGTTGATCGGCGCCTGCTCGGGCAGCCGGCAGTTTTCCAGCCGCACGATGCTGGTGTGGACAAAGCAGAATTGCCCTGAAAGGCAGGCGTGGCTGACTGTGTCGGTAAACACCATCCAGGCCGAGCTGGGCGGGAATCGAAACTCCCGGTGGCCTTCCGGGTCGGCTTGGAAAGCGGGTGTGTCTTTCATGTAATTGTGAAAACGGCGCATCTCCCGGTCATAGGGCGATGAGTCGAGTACCCTGGCGATTGGGAGGCCGGCCGCCGCCAGCGTTCTGATCAGCCCGGTCCGCACATGGTCCAGCGGGCCTTTCTCCAGGTATTTAGCCCCGGCCTTGTCGTAGCCCAGCCCGGCCTTGTGGCCGTGACGCGCAAACACATCGCTGAAATTGCCCTTGGTTGCCCAGACCCGGTCCTCGCTGGGATTGACGTTGATAAAAAATCGCAGGATGCGGTCTCCGTTGGTGGCGCCATACGCCCCGGCGTCGAAGTGCACCAGCTCATTGCTGGCGTGGGCGCTGAGATTGCGGCCTCTCTCCTCGATCGGGCGAATACTGCAGGTACCGACCGTCCAGTTCCTGGTCAGCCGCGGTGCGCTGTGACCCAGGAAATCAGCGATTTTTCGGCTGACATCGACCAGGATTCGGGTCACACGGTCCCCCACGGCCGAATCGTCGCCGTCGAGGCCTCTGATGGTTCCTGCTTCCGGGTGATAGCTGATGTTCTTGAGCTTCAGCCTCTTCGGCAGTTCCTCGCGGATGAACGCGAGGTCGTCATCGGAAGGCAGTGGTACCGGGCTCCTCGGGAAATAGACGATGTGACCCCGTTCGAGGGCATCCGACAGGTCGTCGGGTCCGGCCCCAGCCAGGCGTTCGCGGTCGTAGGCATCAAGCACGCTGTTACACCTTGCCAGATAAGGAAATCAGGATGTTAGCACATGCCCGCCCGGGGAATGACGGCCTGGTTCGACCCGTGACTTTCTTCACCCCGGGGGTCGCTGTGAGTTTGTTACACTGCAGACAGGTCATTGTTCGATTGGGAGAATCATCATGGGTGGTTGGATCATCCTCGGTATCCTGGCAGCACTCGTCGTCTACGGGATTTCCATCTACAACCGGCTGGTCGCCGGCAGGAATCGCTACAAGAACGCCTTCGCGCAGATCGACGTGCAGCTCACGCGCCGTTACGACCTCATTCCCAACCTGGTCGAGACAGCCAAGGGTTACATGGCTCACGAGCGCGAAACGCTGGAGGCCGTCATCAATGCCAGAAACGCCGCGGTCAGCAAGCTCAAGGACGCGGCTGCCGACCCCACCGATCCAGAGGCCATGAAAAGGCTGGCGGATGCGGAACAGGGGGTGGCTGGCGCGCTGGGACGGTTGTTCGCCCTGGCTGAAGCCTACCCGGACCTCAAAGCCAACGAAAACATGATGCAGCTTTCCGAGGAGCTGACCACCACGGAAAACAAGGTTGCATTCGCCCGCCAGGCCTACAACGACTCCGTGATGGACTACAACACGCTGCGCGAGTCGTTCCCCAACAACCTGTTCGCCGGCTGGTTCAGCTTCGGTCCAGCGGAGTTGCTGGAAATCGAGGACGAGGCCAAACGTGCTGTGCCAGAGGTTTCTTTCTAGCGACTTTGCGCGGGAAGAGGCTTTCGTTCAAATCCCGGCTGGCGTGCTTGCGAGCCAGAGGGATTTCCCGAGCGCTTCGTCGAGCGCAGCCGCCTTCGCTGGCAAGCTCATTTGGCCAGCGGAGCAGGGTAGCGAGACTCCTTGAATGAATTTTTTCGAGTACCAGGACAAGGCCAGGCGCTCCAGCCGCTGGTTGGTAGTGATTTTCATCCTCGCCGTCGTCGCGATCGTGACGGTCATCGATCTTGCATTGCTGGCCGTGTTCGGCTTCGCCAATGCCGAGCTCCAGCCTGACGGTAGCTGGTTCCAGGCCATGACGGCCAGTGAAAATGCCTCCCTCCTCGCCGGCGGGTCCATCGCCACCTTGTCGGTCATCGGGCTGGCCAGCCTGTTTAAGACCATGGCACTGCGAGCCGGCGGCGGCGCTGTTGCACGTGAACTCGGCGGCACCCTGGTGGATGCCGACACTCGTGATTTGCGTCGCCGCAGGCTGCGCAATGTCGTCGAGGAAATTGCCTTGGCTTCAGGCGTGCCGGTGCCCGAGATCTATGTGCTCGAGGAGGAGTCGGGAATCAATGCCTTCGCGGCAGGCTACACCCCGGCCGATGCCGCGGTCGCCGTTACCCGCGGCGCGTTGGAGCAGCTCAAACGCGATGAATTGCAGGGCGTGATCGCCCACGAGTTCAGCCATATTCTCAATGGCGACATGCGCATCAATATCCGCCTCATGGGCGCATTATTTGGGATCCTGGTTCTGGCATTGATTGGACGGCGGGTGCTGCTGCATTCCAGGTTTTCCACTGGTCGCAGCAAGGACGGCGCGCCGCTGATCCTGATTGCCCTTGCAGTGACCGCCGTGGGCTACATCGGGCTTTTTTTCGGGCGCTGGATCAAAGCGGCGTTATCGCGGCAACGTGAATATCTGGCCGACGCTTCGGCGGTCCAGTTCACGCGTGACCCGCAGGGCATTGGCGGCGCGCTCAAGAAAATCGCCGTTTATTCTGACGGCTCGTATCTTCGCGCCGAAAGCGAGGAAGTGAGCCACATGCTGTTTGGCGACGGCAGCAAAATGATGCTGTTTGCCACCCATCCACCCATCCTCGAGCGCATCCGCCGCATTGAACCGGATTTTCAGGAAGAAGATCTTGATGTCCTGGCGGCGCGAATCATGCGCCAGCAGGTGCGCGAGCAGGAGGAGGCCGCCATCAACGCCGAAGTCCGGCAAACCGGGGGCAGGCCTTTTGATCTGAGGGGCATCCTCGAAGGCATCGGGCACCCTGAAATGGAACGAATTCTGATGGCTGCTGCACTCGCCGCGGGCCTGCCACAGAACATACGCGAGGCAGCGCATTCGACAGAATGGGCGCCCGAAGTCATTTTTTATACCCTGCTCGATGGGGACAACGACATTCGCGAAGCACAACTGCTCGCCGTGGCGAAAAACATGGGCTCCGAAAGCGAAGGGCAGGTTCGCGGGCTGCTGGCCGCGGGCGGGCCGATCCGTCCGGAACAGCGCCTGCCCGTCGTTGAAATGGCATTTCCCGCTTTGAAACGTCGTCCGCCCGAGTTCACTGAAAGCGTCTTGCGCACCGTCGAAGCGATGAGCCAGGCGGACAAAAAGATTGACGTCTTTGAATACCTGCTCGCGCGGCTGATCCAACGGGATCTGTGGGAAGCGGCTAATCCGCACGCGGCACGGACAACGGGCAGACGCACACTGGATGACTGCAGGGCGCAGGCACTGGCCGTGCTGGCTATTCTTGCCAGCCACGGACACTCAAACTCCAACAGCGCCGAGGCCGCGTTCAAAGCCGGAGTCGTGGCACTGGGCGACGGGCGTTCAGACCTGACCGCGCATGACGATGATGACTGGGCTGCCGCCCTCGATGCCGCGCTTCCGAAGCTGGATCAGCTCAAGGCGAAGGAAAAAGAGCGGCTCGTGACTGCGCTGCTGACCGTGGCCATGCATGATACTGAACTGAAGCCGGCAGAACTCGAACTGCTCAGGGTGGTGTGCGAACTGATCCACGTGCCATTGCCCATATTGGCTGCTTCGCAGCATGCGTAGGTCGTCATCCCGGAAACGCATTTAGCGTTGTCCGGGACCCACCTGCTCTGGAAGATGTGCCGGGCGATTCGAGTGGGTCCCCACAGAATTCCGGCTGCGCCTTCACGCTTCCGGGATGACATCCACTAAGCAAATTCGGCAGCGAACTTCTCGGCAATCATGATCGTAGGCGCGTTGGTATTGCCTGACACCAGTGCCGGCATTACCGAGGCATCCACCACATGGAGGTTCTCGATCCCGCGAACCCCGAGGTCCGGTCCGACAACCGCCATTTCGTCACTGCCCATCTTGCAGGTACCAACCGGGTGGTAGATGGTTTCAGCCTTGCGGCGAATGAATGCCATCAGTTTCTCATCGCTCTCCGCGTCTGTTCCGGGCAGGATTTCCTGTCCGCGGTGGGGCGCAAAGGCGGGCTGAGAAAAGATCGTGCGCGCCACTCCAACGCATTCCAGCATCATCTGCCGGTCGTACTCTTCGCTCAGGTAACGCGGCTGAATGGCAGGCGCTTCGGCTGGGTCGTCGCTCCTGAGGCGAATGGTTCCGCGACTCCTGGGTCTGAGCGGGCAGGCGTGGATGGTCATGCCATGACCTTTCATCTTGTTGCGCCCATGATCGTCCAACAGGGCCGGCACGAAATGAAGCTGCATGTCGGGCCGGTCGTCTTCGGCCAGCGGGCTGACCACGAAGCCACCCGCCTCGGCGAT
>JBFHEJ010000003.1:0-21590 GCA_041584255.1 Lysobacterales bacterium | reverse complement strand
TCCTCGGGCTCGCCCCAGCCCCGCCAGGTAATATGGGCGGACAGTCTCAGCGCCCAGATGGACGCCAGGCCGACCATCAGCCCGGTCCGCCAACCCCAGGTTCCGGCGAAGTAAAGGTAAGTGCCCAGCGAAACGAGAAACATCAATGACCAGAGACTGTCCACGATGCTCACGTCTTTCCTGGCCAGGCTCAACAACCACCCTGTGACCGCAAAAACCACGACCGCGGCCAGAGCGAGAAGAGCCGCGCTCCCCTCGAAAGAAGAAAGGTTCAGCCAATCAACCATGGTTTGCCGCTCCTTTGGCGCCCATGTCGGCGTTTACAAATGCAAGCAGGTTCGGTTCGCTGAAACCGTCCAGCCGTTTGGCCAGGAGGGTCAGGGTCGGGGTCACGACGCCCCAGCCGACAGCCAGGGCGATCAGCGCCAGGAACGGAGCAGTGAGCGAAATTCCCCCCAGTTTTTCGCCACCCAGGTAGGCAAGCGGACCGCCGATCGCGCCGAACGTTGCAGCCAGGGCAGGGCGGTCACGCAACCAGGCAATCGACAGGTTGAGCGTGGTCCCGAACAGCAGCCACATGGCCAGCATCCAGTACGGAGCCAGGCCAGGCAGCCACCAGCCGTTGGGGAAGGTCACCCAGCCGCTCGCGAGCAGTAGTCCGTCGAACAGAATTCCGGCAAGCCCGCAGACAGCCAGTAATCTGACCTCGGCGCCGGGTCGCGAAGACCAGCTGAGGTGGGCGACCACAATGGCGGCCACCGCGACCGTTCCCGCCCACGGATAACCGCGCGCGGCTCCCAGCACGCAGGCCAGCCATCCGGCCTGGAACAGAACCAGGTTCGCCATCTTGATTTTTGTCAGGTTTGTCATTCGTCGTTGTCCTCGTGTCTCCGGAACAGGTAGTGACCGACCAACCACTCGTGGCCGTCGTTGAAGCCAAACGTTTCGGCACAGGCCATAAAAAATATGCGCCATCGCTGAAACCACTGGTTGGCGCGGTCGGCTCCATAGGCCGACGCCATCAGGGGCATGATCTGCGCACGTCGCTCGTCCATACGCTCAAGCCACACATTCGCCGTGCGCTCATACTCCTTGCCGCTCCAGTGGTCTCTGCTGATGAGTTGCAGATCGCTCTGGAAGCGAAGGGGGAGATCGGCGCTCGGCATCAGGCCGCCGGAAAAGAAGTGTCGGCTCATCCAGTCGGAAGGCCCGCGGTCTTCGAATTCATACGCGCAACAGCGATGACAGAAGACGTGCATAAAGAACAGCCCGCCAGGACTGAGCCACAACCGGATACGTCGAAAGAGCTCCTGCCAGTTGCGCATGTGTTCGAACATTTCCACCGAAACCACGCGATCAAACTGCTGGCCAATGGCAAACGTGTTCATGTCCTGCGTGATGACCTGGATATTGGTGAGCCCCCGCTCGATCGCCATTTTTTCGATCCACAAGCGCTGAGCGTGAGAGTTGGACACGGCGGTGACCGCGGATGCCGGATAACGTTCGGCAATCCAGAGGCTGAGGGAACCCCAGCCGCACCCGAGGTCTAGCACGCGCTGACCGTCCTGGATGCGCGCCCGCTCGCAGGTAATTTTCAATGCGTCAGCCTCGGCGGCGCTGAGGCTGTCTGCTCCACCAGACCAGTAGCAACAGCTGTATTTTCCGTGCTTTCCAAGAATCTCCGCGAAAAACTCAGCGGGTAGTTCGTAATGCTGGGCATTGGCGAGTTCGGGCAGGGGGGCGACTTCGGATTCTGTCATCGCCTTCACAAATTCATTGAGCTCGTGAGATGACCGCTGCGGGTCTTCGGCGCCGATCTGCTCCAGGCGCGCGTGACTGAGGCGGCGTATGCCGCCTCGAATCACGCGGTCCGGAATCAGCCCGGATTCCGTCCAGGCCAGTACCGCACTGCCTGCGGTTGTGTTGCTGGCAGCGCTCATTAGTCGAGTGTGCACGGGATCGGCTGGGTCAGGCGCTTGCCGGTGTACATTTCCGGAGCCTGACCATCCAGGGTCACGACAGCCATGGCGTCGTTACAGCCCAGGATGTCGAAATCGATGGTGCCAATGGGGGTTGTGGTTACTTCCTGGCCAGCTTGGGAGCCACCGCCGGTGCTCAGGAACAGTGCCGTTTCCGCGCTCAATCCGTCAAACGCACCTGGAGTGGAACACTCAAAGCTTCCATCTGAGGCGGTGTCTTCCTGGCAGCTGTCAAAGGTCAGGAACAACGGATTTCCGACCTCGTCATAGGTGTACCATGTCCCAACCAGGCGGTTTTGCGAAGGCATGGGCTGCAGGATGAAGCCCTGTCCCGAACCTTCCAGGATATTCCACCAACCGTTGGCCGAGTTATCCACCAGGTTATCCAGCGGAAGCACGCCCACGGGGAATGCGAGGATTCCCAATGGCTGGTTGATGCCGTCCCCGGTTGCATAAAGCGTGACGGAGGCACCGGCCGGGAGTGCGGCGGCAGCCGCGTCGATGTAATTCACCGATCCGTCGTTTGAAGCAACCTTAAGATCATAAGTACCAGCGGGCACCGGAAAGAAGCCACTGTCGACTTTGTAAGGCACTCCAACAAGACCATTCACCACGTCTCCGCCGTCGGTGCGGATTGACACTTCCGTGGCTGCAAGCTCGGCCGCGAACGGAGCCGTGTGTGCAACCCTGACCCATACATTGTCGCCTTCAGGTCCGGAGCCGTCGCCATCGAGCAGTGCTAGCAGCTCGAGGTCTTGGGTTACTCCGTTTCCAATAGCCGCCAGGCTGTACCACATCCCGTCTTGCAACGAGAACGTCCCGGTGATGGCCGGATCGGAAGCTCCGACGGGAACGATATCGACCGTGTAGTCACCCGCCGGAAGTTCGACATAGTCTACGAAGTCCTGGAAGACGACGTTGGTGAAGGTCACCTGACCGTTCACCAGGATGTCGACGGCTGTGTTCTCGACATTGCTGTCGAACGGCGCAAGGTGCAGCACCGCAACATTGGCCTGGGCGAAAGCTGTTTGGGCCGAAGCCGCGGCAATCGTCAATGCGACAGTTCCAAGAATCTTTTTCATCTAAAGCTCCACAACAAGTATACAATTAGGTTCAGTAACTCAGAAGCCGAATCCGCGAAGGCCCTGCCAAAATCAGCTTTGAAGCCGTTTTGAGTGCTTTAGGCGTTATCGGCTTAAGCAAATGTATAATAACTGTATAATATATGCAAGCCTTATTTTGGAAAAAGTACAACTATTTTGTGATTAAGTGAAAAATTCGTATAATGGTTGTACAGTTGATAACAATCGAATCGGGACGGTCATGAACACGACTCAGGCAACCGGGGTGGACCCCGCAGAAAAGCTGTACACCATCGGCACCGTGTCGCAACTCACGGGTGTTGGCGCGATCACCTTGCGCGCTTGGGAACGGCGCTATGACCTCATCAAGCCAGTGCGAAAGGAGAGCGGGCACCGCTTGTACACGCGCAAACACATCGATCAGATCAACCGGATCACCGCACTGACTTCGCAGGGCATGCGAATCAGTCAGATTCGACCTGAGATGCTCGAAACGCCGGAGGCCACGGAATCGGAAGGCGAGACAGAGGCCAGCGACGTGTGGAAGAAGGCGTTGGACTCAATGATCGCCGCGATCGTGGATTTTGACGAGGAGCGTTTGGAAACCGTTTATAACGAAGTACTGGCGATTGCGCCGATCGAAGAGGTGACGCGAAGGCTGGTGCAGCCCCTGCTCAGAACCCTGGGCTCCCGCTGGGAAAAGGGTGAGGGCAACATTGCCGAGGAGCACTTCTTTTCATTCTTCATCCGCAACCGGCTCGGTGCGCAATTCCATCACCGTACGCGAAGGAAGACGGGGCCTCGCCTGATCGTGGCCTGCTTGCCCGGCGAAATGCACGAGATGGCATTACAGGTCTTCGCCCTCGCAGCCCATCATTTCGGCTTCCGTATCCTGTCGCTGGGCGCCAGCATGCCGGTCCGCGAAGTGGCCTATGTGGCGCGCAAGAAGAAGTGCGATGCGATTGTGCTGTCCGGATCGCTGGCGCCGGCGGACACCGTGGTCGAAGAGGATCTGGCGCGTCTGGTAGAGGAAGTGGACGTCCCGGTATTCGTGGGCGGCCAGTCTTCGGTGATTGCCTGTGACGCCATTCAGCGCAGCGGAGCGGTCCCACTGGGATCGGACATACCGACAGGATTGAAACGACTCGGGCAAGCCCTGGGCCTCCCCGAAGTCGCGGCATAAATCCCGATTCTGGTCAGCCCTTCTTGGGGACGTCGACCGCGCCAGACACGTTGCGTGATTCAATGTCCCCGCTGCCGTCGCGAACAACCCTGAAGTCCCCGCCGACCGAATCGGCGACGATGTCACCGGAAGAGTCCCGCTCCACGACGAAATCGTCGCGGACATCCCGAAAACGGATGTCTCCCGAACTGTCTCGTTCGACCACGACATTCCCTTCGATGTCGCGGCCGTAGATATCACCGGAGCTGTCGCTTTCGACCGTCACATTGCCCCTGATGTCCTCCAGTTCGATGTCGCCGGACGAATCGTTGAGCACAACGTCACCTGCGATGTCCTCGATGACGATCTCGCCACTGCTGTCTTTGACGTTTACCGCAGCGGTGCTCTCTATGCGGATATCGCCGCTGCTGTCGCGAACTTCGAGCGGGACATTGTTGGGCACCTCGATCAGCAGGTCGATGTACGCATAGCGGCTGCCCCAGCCGCTCCAGCCATCGTCCAGGTCGGGTATTTGCGTGGATATGCTGGCTTCGCGGCCATCCTCAACGAGAACGTTCGTGTCGACAAGCCACTCCTTTTCCGAAACGCAGACCTTTCCGGTGATGCGCGCCTGGCTGGTGCCAGACTGCCCGCGTATCTCAAGATCGCCCGCGCCCGTATACACCGACAGGGAAGCAGAGCCACTCAGATCCAGGGTGGTGTCAACGTCCCTGGAATGGTCACAGTCCCAGGCATAGCCGTTGATCGAGACCAGGCCAGTAAGTAACAGTACATTCTTCATTACATGAACTCCCGTGGGATAATCAGCATGCCACCAGAGTTGGATGCCGAAACAGTGCCGAAGGTTACATCACGACCATGATTCGCCCTTCTACCGCATTTTATGTCCGAACCTTCGCCTACCTGCTGGCTGTTGGGGGGCTGGCTTACGTGGTGACGCTGGAGGGCTACAGAGAACTGACGGCCAGCCAATACGGAGAGACTTCCCTGAACGAAGGATTGCACGCAGTCGCCACATTACTCGCCTCGGCTTGTTTTGTGATGGTGGCGCGCATTGATGAGAAATTGCGGACGGCCGCCGTCATGCTGGCCGGGCTGGTGTTCGCCAAGTTCATCCGCGAACAGGATTCCCTGCTGGACCACCACGTTTTCGACGGTTCGTGGCAACTTCTTGTCGCTGCGTTGTTCGTCCTTGTGGCCGCTTACGTTTGGCGCCACCGCTCGGAGGTACGGGAATCGCTGGATGAATACGCGCTACAGTTCAGCGCTGGTGTATTCCTGAGTGGCTTTGTTGTCACCGTGCTGTTCTCGCGGCTCATCGGAAGAGCCCGGTTCTGGCAGGGCGTGATGGGAGAGAATTACGATCGCGTGATCAAGAACATCGCCGAGGAAGGTACCGAATCACTCGGCTACGGCCTCATTGCCATCGCGGCGGTTGACCTGTTGATTGTCTCTCTCGCCCGTAAGCGCGGGCGAACCCGCAATTAGTTCCAATACGCCGGAGAAAATCAATTCCACGAATCTGGATTCTCGATCTCGCTGGACTGAAAGTGGATCTTCTCTGATGTTGTATTTGGAGCGACATTTCACGGTTGAAGCGCCTTGCGTGACGGCCGATGTGGTCGTCGCAGGATTTCATTCGCTCTGTCGTTTCGGCTGGGTCCTGGCCGTCGAAGAGCCATTCGATTTCACTATACTGAGTGGCCTATGAACCAAAGAAAAATGAGATGGCTGGCCATCCTGTTTGCGCTTGCCTGCATCCCGGTTGCTGAAAGCGATAACGGCGCGCTGGCTGCGCAAGTGGAGAGTGTCGAGCGGGCATTCGCCGCCACCATGGCGGATCGTGACTTCGTCGCCTTTCAGTCCTTTTTGGCGGACGATACGATTTTTTTTGCGGGGGAAACTCCATTGCGAGGCAAAGCTGAAGTCGCGGCGGCCTGGGAGGGATTCTTCGAGGGGGCGGAAGCGCCATTCGCCTGGGTGCCCGAGACCGTCGCCGTGCTCGATTCAGGCGAACTGGCACTGAGTTTCGGTCCGGTCCTCGACCCATCAGGCAACCGAATAGCGACCTTTCAATCCATCTGGCGGCTCGAGGGCCACGGACAGTGGCGAATCATTTTCGACAAAGGCAGCCGGTATTGCCAACCGCCGGAGCGGCCGGTCAGGGACTAGCGAGCCAGGCGGCCCTGCCGCGCTATTTCGGCTGCGCTGGCGAACCAAGCATATGTTCATGCAACGTTCACCTTGGGCTGGAATAATTCGTCTTCTTGTGATCATTGAGCGGCAAGGAGGATCCCATGAACGGCAAGACTGATTATCTTCTGAAGAGAGGCAAGGTTGTAATCGTAACGGGCACATTGACGCTGGCGCTTTTGGGCGCGTGTGCCACCACGCAAACCGACGACCGATACGGCAATACCAAACGCGGGGCGGCCATCGGCGCTGCCGTGGGCGCCGCCGCAGGGTTATTCGTCGGCGACGGTGAATTGGATGAAGTGCTCGGCGGCGCTGCGGTTGGCGCGGGTCTCGGGGCAGGTATCGGCGTCTACATGGACAAGCAGCAGCAAAAGTTGGAGCAGGAACTCGAAAATGCCGAAGTTGAGCGGCTGGACGAGGAAACACTGCGGGTCAACTTTGACAGCGATATTCTGTTCGCCGTCGATTCGGCAACCCTGTCGCAAGGATCGAAGCTCGATCTCGACGAATTTGCCAGCGTGATGAACCAGTATCCCAAGACCGCGATCCTCATCCAGGGCCACACCGATTCGACCGGCAGCGAGGAACACAACATGAAGCTGTCAGAGCGCCGTGCAGGTGCAGTCTACAATCACCTGCTGCTGCGCAGTGTTGAACCGTCGCGAATGGCGGCGGTGGGTTACGGCGAGGGCTACCCAGTGGCCGACAACAGCACGCCCGAGGGACGCCAGCTCAACCGCAGGGTCAGCATCCTGGTGAGAGGTAAAGCGTGAGCATGGCTGCTCTGGATGACAAGACCAGGGTCGAAATCGAGGCACAGGTATTGCGCACCCTGGTGGCTCACCTGCAAAAGCGCAGCGATGTGCAGAATATCGATCTGATGAACCTGGCTGGATTCTGCCGCAACTGCCTCAGCCGCTGGTACACCGAAGTGGCGGCCGCGAAGGGGGTGGATGTCTCCAGGGACCAAGCGCGCCGCGAAATCTACGGCATGCCTTACGACGAGTGGAAGGCGAAGCACCAGGAGGAGGCCACGCCCGAGCAGCAGAGGGCATTCAAGAAGGTCATGGCCGATCCGGATCTGACCAGCTAGGTTTGCCTCCCGAACTGAAGGGGCCTCATTCTGCAACGACGTGGACATGGCCTGCGACTGAAAGGTGATCTATCCTTTTCAACTTGAGAGTCGTCCGAAACAGTAACGCTCACCTGATCCTCTGTTGTGCGATTGCCCTGATTGGTCCGGGGGCAATTCAAGCGGCCGGGGATGGATTCGTGGGGTCTTCGAAATGTGCGGCCTGCCACTCCGCTGAATTCGACGCCTGGCAGGGTTCACACCACGACCTGGCCATGCAGCACGCGATTTCGGGCACGGTGCTGGGCGATTTCACAGACGCTGAAGTTACTATTCACGGCGTCACTTCCCGGTTTTTTCAGCGCGATGGCAAATTCTTTGTCCGCACCGATGGTCCCGGCGGTGAGATGGCGGATTTTGAAGTCGCCTACACATTCGGTGTGTACCCGCTGCAACAATACCTGGTGCCATTCCCCGACGGCCGCATCCAGGCTCTGGGGCTGGCATGGGACAGCCGCCCTGAATCCGAAGGGGGGCAGCGCTGGTTTCACCTCTATCCCGACCAGCCAATCGGCCATGATGATGAGTTGCACTGGACCGGACGGCAGCAGAACTGGAACTACATGTGCGCCGACTGTCACTCCACTAATTTTGTGAAGAGTTACGATGCCGAGGCCGACCAGTTTGCCAGCACGTGGTCGGAGATCGACGTCGCCTGCGAAGCCTGCCACGGGCCGGGAGAACGCCATGTGGCGTGGTCAGCCGCTGACGCAGGGTTGAGGGAATCGGACGTCGCCACAGGTCTCGACATATTGCTGCGCGACCGACAGAACGTGGCCTGGAACATGGACCTGCAATTCGGGATTGCGCAACGCAGCGAGCCGCTGGTCAGCGCTGTGGAAGTCGGCGTCTGTGCCGACTGCCATTCCAGGCGTGGCACGCTGCGGGGAGGAGCCCAAAGCGGGCCGCAGTTCCTCGACCACCATATGCCGGCATTCCTGACCGAATCGCTGTATTTTCCGGACGGGCAGATTCGCGACGAAGTTTATGTCTGGGGGTCGTTCAAGCAGAGCAAGATGCACGCCGCGGGCGTGACCTGCAGTGATTGCCATGAACCGCACAGCCTCAAATTGCGGGCCGAAGGCGACGCAGTTTGCGCCCAGTGTCATCTGCCATCGAAATTCGCGACCTCCAGCCACCATGGCCACGAGGCGCCGTCGACCGCGCCGGGTTGCCTGGACTGCCATATGCCGGAGAAAACCTACATGGTCGTCGATCCACGCCGTGACCACAGCATCCGGGTGCCGCGGCCCGATCTGACGGTTCGCTTCGGCGTGCCCAACGCCTGCGGCACTTGTCACCGCGATCGTTCTCCTGAGTGGCTTTCCAATGCTTTCGCCAATTCATGGCCTGGCGCACGACCGGTGTTTCAGGACTGGACACGCGCCTTCCAGCAGGCGCGCGCCAGTCTTCCGCAGGCGGAGCTGTCGTTGTTGCAAATATTCACCAACGAGTCCGCACCGGACATCGCTCGTGCCACGGCCATCCTCGAGCTGGCGCCGTTCCTCAGCCCGGTGTCCGGACAAGCCGTTGAACAGGCGCTGAAGGACGAATCGCCGCTGGTCAGACTGGCCGCACTTCGGACGCTCGAAGTGTTGGGCCCGGAACACCGATACAGTTTCGCTGGCCACCTCGTTTCAGACCCATTGTTTTCGGTTCGATCGGAGGCGGGAAGGGTACTGGCTGCAACCGCTGCGGACTCGATGAATGCATCACAAAGCGCAAAACTGAATGCTGCTGTTAACGAGTTTATTGCGACACAGCTTTACAACGCCGACCGGCCGGAAGCGTGGCTGAACCTGGGAAATCTGCGCTTTAGGACGGGCGACCTCAGGCAGGCAGAAAAAGACTTTCGCCATGCTCTGCAGCTTGCGCCCGATTTTAGTCCGGCCTTCCTGAATCTGGCAGATCTGTACCGCCTGGAGGGCCGCGAAGCCGAGGTCAGCGCGATCCTCTCGCAAGGCCTCGAACGTCTGCCCGGCGATGCGGCTCTTTACCACGCCAGGGGACTTTCCCAGGTACGTGGCGGAAATCAGGATGCCGCCATTGAATCGCTTCGCAAAGCAGTCGATTTTGCGCCCGAAGAGACCCGCTACGCCTACGTGCTGGGCGTGGCGCTGAACTCAGCAGGGAAGGCGGACGAGGCAGTCGCCACACTCACAGACGCGCTGGCGCGCAGTCCGGCTGCGCTGGAGCTGATGCAACTGCTTGCGCTGATCGAGCGGGACCGCGGTAATTACCCTCAAGCGAGGCGCTGGGCGCAGGAAATGCTCGACATCAATCCAGGCGACAGGACGGCCCGGGAGCTGTTCCAGTCAATACCCCCGGGGAATCCGCGCTAGGCTCTGATTCAACGCCTGCGCCTGCCACCGCCCCCGGGCATGGACCGTGAATATCCACAATGCGAAGCCCCCTCATGCTGGCGCGCTGCCTGGCATAGCTTTTTCAGCGGATCTGGCCGCAGTTGCCGGAACTGGGCATCCTCCAGGCTGGCCAATTGTTCATTCCCGCTTGGAAATGAGCATCGCTCAAAGCGCTGGCAATGCTTCAATCGCCCCGGTAGCTTATAGTGCGTAACTGCTATCGCCCGAATCCAAAGAAAGGAATTTTTCGAAAATGAAGAGATTGCCTTTGTTCCTGTTAACCGCCATCGCCATCCTGCTCTCGGCTTGCGCCTCTGGCCCGACGATCAAATCCGACTTCGACGGCTCCGTTGACTTCAGCCAGTTTCAGACCTACGGCTTCTTCTCACCGCTGAGCATTGAAGGGCCGAACTATTCGACCATTTATGGCAGCGTTTTCCGCGAAGCCATTTCTCGCGAGATGGAAGCGCGCGGCTACACCCGATCAGACAGTCCTGATCTGCTGATCAATGTGTCGGCAAGGTTGGAGGACAAGACAAAGGTGACGACCACCAGCGATCCATTTCCAACCCCCGGTTACTACGGCTATCGCCGTGGGTTCTACGATCCCTGGATGGGCTACGGCTACGGGACAACGACACACGTCAGCCAGTACACCGAGGGCACGGTGAATATCGACGTGGTGGACGCGCAGGCGAAGAAAATGATTTTCGAAGGCGTCGGCATCGGGCGGCTGCGCGAAAATCGCAGCAACGAGGAGGTTCGCCAGGCCATCAGAGATGGCGTTGCCAAAATGTTTGAAGGCTACCCGGCACGGACCGGCGGATGAAGGGCTTTTCGGATTGGGATCAATCCAGGGCTACGGGCTAACCCTGCGCGGCTTTTTCCCGAGCCAGCTTGAACGCCAGGTAGTACTTGTAGATATTGGCAACGTAGTCCACGGTTTCGCGGCCGATTTCCTCGGACGCGACGATTTCGACATTGTCGAACCATACGTTTGGATCCAGTCCGCGCTGGTCGGCCTTGTCGCGAAGTGAGCGCACGCGGTTCGGCCCGGCGTTGTAGGAAGCGAACGCCAACGCGGTCTTGTTGCGGTCATCAAGCGCAGGATCGTCAAAATAGGTATCCCTGATCCAGGCCATGTAGCGCACGCCTGCCAGGATATTGTTTTCAGCCGAAGTAATATCCTCCACGCCGACCGCTTCATCGGCCGCCGTGCTTGGCAGCAGCTGCATGATACCGATGGCCCCGCGGGGACTGCGGCGTGACTGGTCCAGTCGCGACTCCTGGAATCCCTGGGCCAGCATCATCAGGGCATCGAACTGGTATTCAGGCGCAACGTCTCGGAAGTGGTCCCATACCGCTTGCATCCTTTGTTGTTCTGCTTCGCCGGTGATGGCATGCAATCTCGTAGTGTCTTTCAGGTAGCGGTTCATGATGACGTTGCCGGTGAGCGTTCCCTGCCTGTTTTTTTCTACAAAACGGTTCAGCAAGGCCTTGAATTCCGGGCTGTCCTTGCGCAGGGCCAAACCGAAATGTGCGCCCCGGCGCAAAACAATATCGTCACGTACGCGGATGTTCACCAGCGCCTCGGCCCAGTATTGCGCGATCGGATGATCAGCCACGGTGTAGGGGATGGCATCGGCGTTGGCCATTTGCATCAGGTCTTCGGTGGATAGATATTCGTCGGCTGCAACCAGTACGGCAGGCGGCAGGCCGCGCTGTCGAAAATCGGCGTTCAGCTTTTCGAGGCTTTCCCAGTAACTGCTGGAGGCGCGAACATGGACTTCGCGCCCGGACAAATCGTCGATTCCATCGACACGCTCCGAGGACGGCGCTTCGACCAGCCATTCCTGGACTTCCTTGGATGTGGGGTCGGTGAAATCGACCAGTTCCTGGCGTTGTTCCGTAATGGTGACCCCGCCCATTGCGAGATCACCACGACCCTCGGCGATGAAATGCAGCATCTGGTCGCGACGGACAGGAAGAATGACAACATGCATCCTGACCGTGCCCGACCCGAGCTGTTCATTGAGCCACTTTTCAAAAACTTTCAGAGCCTCGAAGGCGATGCCCTGTTGTTCGGGTCCATCCAGGAAATAGTAGCTGTCGGACCACGGCACCAGGGCCCGGATCATGCGCCGGTCGATCATCTCGGGCAGGTCGCCTTGCCAGGGCTCGAACACCGGCCAGTCCTTCAGGCTGGCATCATGCGCATATATCGGGCCCGACGGCTGGGTGCCGGACTCGACCGCGCGGTCGTCCGCGACAGTGGTTGCGCCGGCTCCGGCCCCGGAATCAGGGCTTGCTGATTCCCTTTCCGCGGAGCAGCTGCAGGCCGCCCATGCAAACAGAGCCACCGCCAGGAATAACTTCGATGGGTTCATGCTCTATCCTTGCTTCGAGGATGTGCATTCTATGCCACAAACCGGTTCGCCAGTGAATTCCGTAACCGCAATCATTAACCGCGACCAGCTTCCCCTGGTTCAGCCCCCATTCGGCTCTTTCGCCCTGGAGGGTTCGGCGTTGCGGCTGAGCCGCCTGGCCCAGGCCCAGCCGGACACCTGGCTCGGGCGTCGCCTGGCGCTCGGCTTGCGCCGGCTGGTGCTCGGCCGTGGCGTCCGGGTCATCGACGGCGAGTTGCTGGGATTGCGGATTCGCTGGCACCCCGCAGACAACGTCACCGACCGGCACGCCTTTTTCCTGCCAAACAGCTGGGACAGGGCCGAGCGCCGATTCCAGCAAGACAACCTGCCCCCCGATGGCGTCTATCTCGACATCGGCGCCAACTCAGGCCTGTATTCGGCGCTGGCACTAAAGCAACTCGATCGCCGGGGTGTGGTAGTGGCGCTCGAGCCCAACCCCCTTATGTTCCGTCGATTGCTGATCAACATCGCCCTGAACGAGCCTCGCGCCGGGTTGCGGCTGTACGAATGTGGAGTGGCCGAACGGGCAGGGCAGTTCACCCTGGAGCTGCCGTCCCGAAATCTCGGCGCCGCCAGCCTTGACGGGCGCGGAAGCGCGGCTGCTTCGCTGACCGTCTGGTGTCTTCCCTTGCTCGAACTCGTCCGGGACGCCGGCATCGATCGCATTGATTTCATGAAAATCGACATCGAAGGATATGAGGCTAGGGCGCTGGCACCCTTCTTCGCCGAAGCGCCAAGGGCGCTGTGGCCGAGGTTCATCAACATCGAAACGCCGCGCGGGATTGATTGGGGCGGCCTGGGATACACGTTGGTGCATCAGACCCGGCAAAACACGCTTTTCGAGCTGGTCCCGATCAGGAAAGGCTAACGCGTAAAAAACGCATCGGGGCACTCTGCTTTGGTGGGCTCGGATTCGACCTGATCGACACGCGCCATCGGCGGTCCCTCTTTGAGCCAGCCCCCCAGCCGGTCAAGTACCTCCTCGCCGCCGCAGGCCAGTACTTCCACCGTACCGTCTGGCATGTTGCGGGCATAACCCGATATCCCCAGTCTCACCGCCTCGCGGCGCGTGGACTCCCGAAACCACACGCCCTGGACTTTGCCGTGAATGCGAAACAGTCGGCAATCCATGCTACAGACCCCTGGCGTTGATGTAGATCTTCAGTTTCTCACTTTCCCGTTGCTGCTGCTCCTGAATGTGTTCGGCTGGCATGAATTCCGGCCAGTGTCCCGGACTCGTATCGGGTTCCACGTGATCAAGTTCGTCCAGCCAGCTTGCGTCCATCTCGTATCCGAGTTCGACCAGTTCGTCCGAAATGGAGCCATGGATCTTCATCTGGCCGGCGATACGCGGCAGGTGATCCCGCCAGCGCCCTACGCTGGCATCGTTGATCGGTCTCAGGCTGCGCATTGCTGTCAGCGACTGCTTCGAAGGCTGCGAAACGTTGTGAAACTTCGAAAACTTGCCGGCGAGCGCCAGGAAGGGGATGCGCTCGGCGATCATGTCCTGAACGGCGTCCGGTGTGCGCACCAATTCCTCGTACCGAACCTCGACCAGCCTTGGGTGTTCCCGGTAGGGCCGCGTGTTGTCCAGCCACTCGCGCCATTGGCGGAGGTTGGCCCAGTAGGCATCGGGTTTCAGGCCATGACGACTGCAGACGATGTCGCGTGGGTCACGCACCATCGAAACGAACCACTGTTGCTGATCACGTTCGATCAGCCTGGGTACAAGGTGATGATCGCGGGGTTTCTTGGTGCAGATCGTGGCGTCGGCTGAAAAATCCTGCGGAATATCGAGCAAGCTGATTTCAGTACTTTGCACTGCGGTGAACTCAAAACCGGTGATCATCAGCTCGAGCATCAGCGTGGTTCCGCTTCGGGGCGGCCCTATAATGTGAATCTGTTTCATCAGGGGAGTTTAGGCGTATCTGCTTGGCCTTGGCAGCGCGGCGCATTACGATGTCGCCATTGATTCCCGGGATCCAGTCGGTCAATAGCAGCGATGTACTATACACAATGTCTTTTGCCGATCTTGGTGCCGGTACTTTTCTGGGCTGCCTATCACTACCACAAGGACCGGCACTTGCCCGAACCCCCTGGATACCTATTGCTGGCCTTCTTGTTGGGCGTCGGCGCTTTTTACCTCGGGATCGGTTTGTACACGTTGCTCGGGCTGTTGAATCTTCGCTTCGACGCCTACTTGCTCGCGGAGTCGAACCTGGGGGGATTGTTTGCCTATTCCATGCTCGTTATCGGGCCTGTTGAAGAGGCTGCCAAGCTCATCCCGTTCGTTTTAGTCGTGTTGCGGTTCCGTGCTTTCGACGAACCCGTGGACGGCATCATTTTCGCTTCGTTCATTGCGCTGGGATTCGGCGCCGTTGAGAACCTCTACGCGCTGCGTCTACTGGAGGGTGCGGAAGCCTGGGGCCGCGCTTTCGTCGGCCCGGTGCTGCATATCGTTTTTGCATCGATCTGGGGCTACGCCGTCGGCCGGGCGTGGCTTTGCCGCAGGCCCTTGTGGCCGGCGCTTTTGTTGTCCTTTGTTGTTTCGGCCGCCGTCCACGGCCTGTATGACTTTGTCGTTCTCGGTCTTGCGCCGATGGCCCTGCCGATCGCGGCAGCGCTCATCGTTATCGTCTGGGTCTGGCGCCTGCATCGCATTCGCGACTTGCACGCCCTGCCCCCCGGTCCCTGCCCGGAAGGCGAATGAGCCGTTATCGCAATGGCATCATGGCCGCCATCGCGGTGGCGGCGCTGATCAAGATCTACCTGGCTGCTGGCCTGGGGTTGTTCCAAGACGAAGCTTTCTACTGGATGGAGTCGCGGCGGCTGGCGTTGTCATACAGCGACATCCCGCCATTGACCGCGCTGGCCATTCGTGCCGGTACGGAGCTGCTGGGCAATCAAGTCTTCGGTGTCCGCTTCGTTTTCCTGTTGGCGGGCGCCCTGGCTCCGTTGGGCCTTTACTGGCTGGCACAGCCGATCATCGGGCGACGCGAAGCCTGGCTGGTGGCGGGCTGCGGATTGATGCTTCCGCTAATGATCGCCGTTGGCCCGGTGGCGGTGGCGGACTCGCTGATGATTCCGATCACGATCCTGTTCATCGGAGCGTTTGAGCGGGCCACGCGAACATCTGCAATCAGATGGTGGCTGCTGGCAGGCCTGCTCATGGCATTGGGATTCCTTTGCCACTATCGCTTCGCGGCCGTGGCCGCCGCCGCTGCACTTTACGTTGTGGCGACGCGCAACGGTCGCCGGCAGCTGGCGTCCACCGGCCCGTGGCTGGCCGGGGTGCTGGCGATCGGCGGGCTGCTCCCTGTCCTTTGGTCGAGTTTTTACAGCGACCACCAGGCGCTGCAGTACCAGTTCATCGACCGGCACCCCTGGCGTTTCGATCCCGCAGGGCTGAGGTTCTTCGTGAGCCAGGCTGTCGTGACAACCCCTTTGTTGTTTGGCTTTCTCGTCGCCGCCTGGCTGTGGCTGGGGCGTGAAATCCGCGGGGGCGATGACCGCAACGTGATGCTGTGGCTCTTTGCCACGCTGCCGGCAGGCATCTACTTTCTGCTCAGCCCGGTCATGGGTCAGAATTTCGACACCTTTCACTGGCCGCTGGGCGGATACATGAGCCTGCTGGTCGCTCTGCCCGCCGTGCTTCGCCGGGCGCCCAGGTGGCTGTCGCAGACCACCATTGTCTTTGCTGCAGCCTTTACTCTGGCCTGCGCCGCCATCCTTGCCCTGCAGGTTCACATGGGGTTCGTGCATCGCAACCTGCCTGCCCTGGAATTCAGAAAAAACAGCAATTTCGTCGGCTGGGAACCCATGGCGGAGCGTGCCGGGGCTTGGCTGGAAAAATCCGGTGGCGATGACCTCCTCCTGATCGGGGAGCATTACGTCACAGCCGCTCAGCTATCGTTCTATACCGGCAGGGATGTCTACACCACGGAGCCATGGAAACTCGCGCGTGACGGCCGCGCGCCGCAAATGAGGAAATGGGGCTTGGACGAGGCTGGACTGCTGCAACAAGCGGGACGGGACGCCCTGGTCGTCTACATGGCCTCAGAACGGAATCGTTATTCGCCCGAACGGCACCAGGCGGCCATGGAGCGCCTGTGCAGCTTTTTCGGCAGTGTCGAGCACGTCGATCATCTCAACTTATGGGACGGCAACAAGGTTTTCGACTACTACCTCGCACGAGATTTGGGCGCAGGTCCAGCCATCTCCTGTCCACAACCGCGTGCGCCAGACTAGTCCGCGTGCTCGAGAAAGGGCGCCGGCGTTACCCAGCCTCTGCGGGCAAGGAAGAACTGCGCGGCAGTCTTGAGGCAGCTCAGGCCATATCGCACGCTGCCGCCAAAATCGATGGATGACGCTTCGGCATGGTAGTTCGTGGGGCAACTGATCTCCGCGATGAGGTTTTTGCGCCACAGTATTTGCGCCAGGATCTGGTTGTCAAAAACGAAGTCGTCGGAGTTTTTCTCGAGAGGAAGTTGTTCCAGCATCCGGCGCGAGAACGCGCGGTAGCCGCTGTGGTATTCGGATAGTTTGTAGCCCATCAGGATGTTCTCGACAGCAGTGATGAAGCGATTGCCGGCATAACGCCACCACGGCATGCCGCCACGCAGCGCCTGTCCGCCGAGAATCCTCGATCCAATAACGCAGTGATACAGACCATTCCCGATCATCGCAGCCATGGCCGGAATCAACCGCGGCGTGTACTGGTAATCGGGATGGACCATGATGACGATGTCGGCGCCCGCCTCCAGGGCCAGGCGGTAACAGGTTTTCTGGTTGGCACCGTAGCCGCGGTTTGCCGCGTGACGATGAACCGTTACCTTGTCGAGCCCACGGGCAATTTCTACCGTGTCGTCCTGGCTTGCGTCGTCAACCAGGATCAGTTCATCCACGCATTGTTGCGCGATGACTTCCTCGTATGTGCGCAGCACTGTCCTGGCCGCATTGTAAGCGGGCATGACGACGATGACTTTCTGGTCACCATACATCGGGCGCGAGAATCAGTTTTCTTGCCCGGCCGCTATTTCCCGCAGTTTATTGGGATCAAGAATACGAATCTGCTTGCGGTGAACTTCAAGAACTTTTTCTTTCCGCAGACGGGAGAGGATCCGGCTGACGGTTTCCGTCGCCAGCCGCAGGTAGCTGGCGATGTCCCGGCGCGACATAGCGAGGGTGAATTCTCGCGCCGAGTATCCGCGGCGGGATAAGCGCTTCGACAACGACTCGAGAAACATCGCGATTCGCTGATCAGCAGTGTAATCCGAGCAGGTGACTTCGAGGGAAGCAATGCGTTGACTCATGACCTCGAACAATTCGGACTGCAGGGCGGGAATCTGCCTGGCGAGTTCCGAAAGTGGCTCGAAACTCAGTTTGCACACCGCACCGGTATCCAGCGCAACGCAGGTGGACTGGTGTGTTCCGCTATGGATCGCATCAAGTCCGACCAATTCGCCGGGCAGGTGGAAATCCAGCACCTGCTCTTCCCCTGCTTCGTTGATGATGTAGCTTTTAAAGCATCCGGTTCGAACTGCAAGAATCGCACGGAATGGATCGCCTGCCCTGAACAGGTGCTCGCCGGATTGCAAGGGACGCGATCGGTCGACAATGCCTTCCAACTGCCGCGTTTCGTCCGTCGCGAGGTTTTTCGGCAGGCATAATTCGCCCAGCGAGCAGCGGCTGCATGTAATGCGCGCCTTGAGCGGCTCGCGGCTGAACTCCAGGACTCTGGCGCCGCATTCCATTTTTGGTTCCATAATTAGGCGGCCCCGACGGGACCTGAGAACCAAGTATAAGTGCCGGAGACGAGGGCGCAAAGGGGCCGGCCGTTTCCTGTCGTCGCTTTTAATCGCATCAATGGTTGACCTGAGTCAGGGATGGGCATGCACCAGTTTGATAGATACACTTCAGGTCACACAAGTAACTGGGAGCACAGATGAAAACCAAGCGGAGATCTTGCCGGTCCATCGCCACCTGGCCAGCAGTGGTCTTGCTGTTGGCCTGTCTGTTCACGCCGGCGCTGGCCGACAGCGACGCCAAAAGCCGGCAAACATGGGGTGAAGACACGCTGGTGGCGCAAGTGGGCCGTTTTTTCATCGCTGGCCAACCGGACTTGAAAGCGCTGGAACTGGCGCGTGACAACGATGTCTCGATGGTCATCAATTTGCGCTTGGCCGGAGAGTTCCAGTGGGATGAAGAGGCCGCGGCGGCGAAGTTGGGTCTCGAATATCACCAGGTGCCGGTCAAGGGAGCCCGTCCGCAACTCGATGCCGCCGCGTTGGAGCGCGTAACCGCGTTGGTGCAGGCCAAGCCTGAAGCGCGCATCATGGTGCATTGCGCCAGTGGCAACCGCGCTGCTGCCTGGCTGGCAGTGTACCTTCACGGCGAGCAGGGGATGAGCGCCGATGAAGCCATCGCAGTCGCCAACAGCGCCGGCCTGAGCAAGCAGGGGCTGGAAAGGAAAGTCCGCACTTATCTGGAGCACGTAGAGTCCTGATGGCAAAGAGAAAAAATAATTCCTATGTCATGATCATCGCCGATTTGCAGGGCCGCAAACAGTCCGCACTGGCGCGTGGTTTTTCGCTGGCACAGGCGTTGGATTGCGAGGCGCGAGTCGTTGCCTTCTGTCATGAGTCGCTGGTTACCCTCGAAGCCAGTAACGTGGCGCTGGCCCAAAAAGCGCGAAAAAGCATCATCCGGCTTCGGCGAGAGGCCTTAAGAAAAGAGGTGCAAAAACACGCCGTCCCGGGTCTCAAGATCCGAACCGAGATCGCTTGGTCAAAGCACGTCCACCAGTGGGTGGAGGCTGAGTGCCGGTCACGTCCGCCTCTGGTTGTGGTCAAAACGGGACACCGCACCGAAACCTTCCGCTACACGCCAACTGACTGGCATCTCATTCGGGAAGGCAGTGCACCCATCCTCATCGTTGCTGAGAAAAAATGGCGGAAGACGCGGCCGGTACTGGCCGCCGTTGACCTGGCCACGCGCTCAAGACCCAAGCAGCAACTCAACCGGAGGGTAATCGAGACTGCAAAACGCTACGCCGACGCCTTGAATTGTCCACTCTACCTGCTTCACGTCATCCATTATTCACCGCTGCTGACCGAACTCGATCTGATCGATGAATACAGCCACACCAAGCAAATCAAGGCTGGCCTGGAACCCAAGGTCAAAAAGATGGCCCACCGGCACGAGATTCCAGTGGATCGATTCCTGCTCAAGCGTGGTCCTGTCGACAAGGTCATCATCAGCGAATCCGCACGCTTGAAGGCGCAGCTGCTGGTTCTGGGCACGGTTGGTCGCAAGGGCGCGCGGGCCAAGCTCATTGGCAATACGGCTGAAAAAGTACTGATGCTGGCGCGTACGGATCTGCTTACGTTGAAGCCCTGACCTGCAGGCAGCCGACGGCTGCCGGTTGATACGCGCCCCCGCATAAGGCCCTAGGCAGTAAGTTTTCCAAAAAAATAATCCAGGCCCTTGGCCAGCTCGGGAATGTGTCTGATCACCTTTTCGCCGCCGCATTCGAGGCGGGGAAGTCCCGGGGTGCGGTTGACGTCGTAAAGCACAGCTTCGCCCTGGTGGAATCCGAAATCGAACTTGCCGTAGTCGAAACCAAGTTTTTCACGCGCGCGGCGAATTGAGCCGGGGACTTCGGCTTCATCGAGAATTTCTCTGCGGATCGTGTTATTTCCCTTGACCACAGGGTCTTTGGCGTAGCCGACATAATAGATGCCCCGATCACCCAGGAAGTCCCAATTCCGGAGAAGGTAGTACCCGTCTGCGCTGCGCTCGGGCAGATACTTCTCGACCACCAGGTTTGGATTGCGCCAGGCACCGGATGGCACCTGGGCCCTCGATTCAAAAATCGGGTAGAAAAACAGGTGCTCGACTTTGCTCCAGGGACGCTGGACGTTCGCGCCGAAAGTGATTTCCCCCTTGAGGTGACGTTCCTGCATCTCCCGCATCCCGCCGAAGTTGTTGCTGGTCTTGACGATGACAGGTCCGTTCCACGGGTCATCCCGTCGCACGATCAGTTGACTGAACGACGGTTTTGCAATGTCGAGCACCCGGCCATTGATGACCAGCGGGAAGTGATTGAAAAGCGCGGCATACTCATCGGCGACGCGAGTAATATCGATGTGCGCAACAGCAAGGTCGGCCCGCGGAACCACAGCATGGGGATCACTGACGATTTCGACGTGCAGACCCTCACTCTGGCATGTCTTCAAAAGGTTACTTAACAGGTATCCACCCTGTGCGAATCGATCGTTGGCATGGGTAATGACGGCAATGGACCTGTTTTTGAATGACATGGTGGCGGTGTATCCCCGGCTACGCGACCTGTTGGTTTTCAAGTGTCGCCTGCGCCGGTAGAATAGCCCTCTTTTGCATTTGTCGAAACGGGGCAAGATGATCAGAACGATCTGCGCAGTGTTGTTACTGGGTGCGTCTACCATGGCGATGGCGGAGGGAACTATCGACGGGTGGGTGAGGGTGCATGGTCATGCCTATCCCCTGCATCCCGTGACGGTTCGCGTGTATGACGCCGCCACGGGAGAGGCGGTGCCCGGTTTGGTCACAGAGAACAATCCGGACGGCACCTACCAGATCACCGGGGTCCCGAATGGTGAATACAAGGTCCATTACGACGCCCACGGTGAGGTTTCCCGGTATCTGGACGAACTCGCCGGCAGTGTTTATTGCGATGCGGCTGCCTGCGATATCGCCAACACGGGTTCGGTCATCGTGGTCAATGACGATACCAGGACGCTCAACGCCAACTTGTTGGAAGGCGCCATATTCGGCGGCAGGGTCGTTGACGGAAGCAGCCGGCCCCTGGAGGGCGTGACCGTGGAGTTCTTCGACGAGCACGGCGAGCCATACTGCTGCGGCCGTCTCACCGACGAGAACGGTCGCTGGCAGCGGCCGATGTATTTTCCCGCCAGCTACTATGTGCTGGCACGGTATGCTGATCCTTCGCCGTTTCGGCCACGGCTTTGGGCCGACGACGACTGCTCGGGTTGCGACGTGACCGCCACCGGCTCGCCCATCGACATTCCCTACTTCGTGAATTACAACGGAATCAATATCCGGCTGATAGAGGTAGGGCCAGATCCCTCCATCGAAATTCGCGACGTTGCCCAGCAAAAGTACTCGGGGTCCTGGTTCAATCCTGAGCGCGACGGTGAGGGCTTTATCGTCGAAGTTCTTGACCGGGAAG
>JBFHEJ010000002.1:0-24484 GCA_041584255.1 Lysobacterales bacterium | reverse complement strand
CCCGATCGACGGCAAGCCGCAACGACGAGCAACCGTCGAGGATGTCGAAAGGCTGTTGGGCGACTCCGAACCCAGGGCAGCCATCGGCTAGGCGCGGTTGCGGACGCTACCGCGGCACATGGATGTGCCGCCGGGCAAAGCCCGCGAATGGTTGAAAACTGCGCTGTTCGACGATGAGATACAACTGGGCCAGGAAGCCGCATCTTGCGCAAGCATGCAGGAGCGGCTTCAACCACGAGAGTCGCGAGCACACGCTCGCTCCTGCAAAAGTGCGCCTTAAGGAGCGAACTTGTGGCCGCGGATGCAGCCTTTCGTTTGCGAGCCGAGGCTCGCTCGTCCGATTTAGCGCTTGTCCAGCGGAACGTAATCGCGTTCGCCGGGGCCGTCGTACACCTGCCGCGGACGCCCGATTTTCGTCGGCTCTTCCGACTGCTCTAGCCACTGGGCCACCCAGCCCACCGTGCGCGCGATGGCAAACATGACGGTGAACATGCTCACCGGGAATCCGAGCGCCTTGTAGATGATGCCGGAATAGAAATCGACATTGGGATAAAGTTTCTTCTCGACGAAATACTCGTCCTCGAGCGCAATCCGCTCCAATTCCATCGCCAGATCAAGAAGCGGATCCCGCTTTCCAAGCTCATCGAGCACTTCATGACAGGCCTTACGGATAATGGAAGCCCGGGGATCGTAGTTCTTGTACACGCGGTGACCAAAGCCCATCAGCCTGAAGGGGTCCGAGCGATCCTTGGCCCGGTCGATGAATTCAGGCACTCGCGAGACTTCACCGATTTTGCCGAGCATGTTGAGCACGGCCTCGTTCGCGCCGCCGTGGGCCGGGCCCCACAGTGCCGAGATCCCGGCAGCGACGCAGGCGTAAGGATTGGCGCCGGTTGACCCGACCAGGCGCACAGTCGAAGTGCTAGCGTTCTGTTCGTGATCGGCATGCAGAATGAACAGCAGGTCGAGCGCCTTGGCGGCAACCGGACTGACCTCGTAAGGCACTGCCGGCACCGAGAACATCATGTGCAGGAAGCGTTCGCTGAAACTCAGCGAATTCTTCGGATAGGCTGTGGGCCAGCCCATGTGATACCGGTAACAGGCGGCCGCTATCGTCGGCATCTTGGCGATCATGCGCTTGGCCGCCAGCGTGCGATGCTCCGGGTCGGCCATATTGAGCTTGTCGTGATAGAAGGCTGCCAGCGATCCCACCACACCGGCCATCATGGCCATCGGATGCGCGTCGTAATGGAAGCCCCAGATAAAGTTGTTGATGCGCTCGTGCACCATGGTGTGGTAGGTGATGTCGCGCTCGAATCGACTCAGCTCTTTCTGGTCAGGCAGCTCGCCATTGAGCAGGAGATAAGCCACTTCCACGAAGGTGCTGTGCTCAGCCAATTGTTCGATCGGGTACCCACGGTACCGAAGGACGCCTTTAGTGCCGTCAATGAAGGTGATCTTGCTGGTGCAACTGGCGGTGGCTGCGAAGCCGGGGTCGTAGGTGAAATAGCCGAGATCGGCGGGAAGATTCTTGATATCCAGCGTGGGTTCACCCTCGCTACCGGCCACGATGGGCAACTCGGCGCTCTTGTTTGTCTGGCGATCCGTAACTACGACACGCTTATCTGACACTCGATCCTCCTCGCTCAATAATAATACATCGTTGGGTTCCGCCCTCGCTGCCACGCCCCTCGAGGCACAAAAAAACCCGGGCCGACTGTGCCGGTCCGGGTTTTTTTAGGGGGTCAGGGTCCTTTTCCTGGTAATGGGCGCTGACCCCACGAATTACTTGCCGTAACGCTTCTTGAAGCGGTCGACGCGCCCACCGGAATCCAGCACCTTGTGCTTGCCGGTGTAAAAGGGATGGGACGCGCTGGAAACCTCGACCTTGACCAGGGGGTACTCCACGCCGTCTTCCCACTTGATGGTTTCATCAGTCTCGACGGTAGAGCGCGTCAGAAACGCGAAATCAGAAGAAACGTCCTGAAAAACCACCTTTCGATATTCTGGGTGAATTCCAGCTTTCATAACCTGTTCCTGCCTGTGATTAGCTGCCCGGGGAAAGCCCCGCGGCGCGAAAGACCGGCCAGTTTACTGAGGCCCAGTGCGGAATGCAAGACGTGGCGTGGAAGGTCCTTTCCGCTTCCTTTCAGGGCAGGAAAACGGCCTGCAAGTCGTTGTTGAACCGGCGGCCAAGAGCCGTAACGGCATAAGCATCGTCACGCTCTTCCAGCAGCCCTTTTTCCACCGCCACTCCCAGCGGAAAACCGGCTCGTTCGAGGGGCAGCCCCGTCGCGCGTGAAAACGCCGACTTGCTGATTGGTTCCGAAAGCCGGACCGCGCCGAGAAAATATTCAAATATGCGCTCTTCCGCCCCCAGCTCCCGGCTGTCAGCCAGCCACCGCCCATCCTCGCGTGCCGCCAGGTATCGCTTGGGATGGCGCTGCTTGGCCAGACGCACAATACGCCCTTCGGCAGGCAGCGTGAGTTTGGCGTGGGCGCCAGCGCCGATGCCGAGATAGTCGCCGAACCGCCAGTAGTTCAGGTTATGCCGGCAGTTCCGCCCCGGCCGCGACCAGGCCGAAATCTCGTAATCCCCGAAACCGGCGTCGGCCAGGGCCTCGCTGCAAGCCTCCTGCATGTCCCAACAGACCTCCGCATCCGGCAATGGCGGCGGATTCACCGCGAATGCGGTGTTGGGTTCCAGCGTCAGGTTGTAATGGGAAATGTGCGAAGGCCCGCAGTTCGCCGCCATGTGCACGTCGGCCAAGGCCATCCGGACGTCCTGCCCTGGCAGCCCGTACATCAGGTCGATGTTGAAATTGTCCAGGCCTGCGGAATGCAGCGACTTCACCGCCCGCTGGATATCGTCCGAGGCGTGAATACGGCCGATGCTAAGCAGTGTCGGGTTGTCGAAGGTCTGAGCCCCGAGTGACACCCGATTCACTCCAGCGTCCCGATAAGCGGCGAAACTATCGCGCTCGATCGTTCCCGGATTGGCTTCCAGAGTGATCTCGGCATCCGGGCTGATGGTCACCAGGCTGCGCAATCGCCCGAGCAGGCCTTCGATTTGCCTGGCGCTGAAAAGGCTGGGCGTGCCGCCGCCAAAATATACCGTGTGCACCGCGCGGCCCCAAACCTGGGGCAGGTCATGCTCGAGATCGAGTAGCAAGGCCTCGATGTAATCTTGCGCCGGGAGGTCTCCCTTGAGGGCATGCGAGTTGAAATCACAATAAGGGCACTTGCTGACGCACCATGGCAGGTGGACATACAAGCTAAGCGGCTGGTGACTTAACAAGGTGTGACGCCCGTGGGTCGGAATCAGGCCTCTAGCCCGGGTTCACGCCCAAGTAGGCCGACCAGGCCCTGCAGGGCCAAACCCCGGTGACTGATGGCGTTTTTTTCTTCCTGTGGCAGTTCCGCAGCGGTGCAACCACGTTCCGGGTCGAAGAACACCGGGTCATAGCCAAAACCACCGTAGCCCCGGGGCGAATCGGCGATGCGACCATCCCAGCGCCCTGTGGCAATCAGCGGGGCCGGGTCGTCAGGGCGTTGCAACACGACCATGACGCAATAGAAGTGCGCGGTCCGTTGCGCGGCGGGAATCCCGCTCAGCTCCCCCAGCAGCTTATCGATGTTGTCCCGGCTTCCTCCGCCACCGGCATAGCGCGCGGATCTCAGGCCGGGCCGACCCTCCAGGACATCGACGACCAGTCCGGAATCGTCGCCCAGCGCAGGCATCCCGGTGATCGAGGCGGCGTTACGGGCCTTGATCAGGGCGTTCTCAACAAAGGTCAGGCCGTCTTCGACAGCCTCGGGTACGTCCCACTTGCTCTGCGCATGCACCGTCCACCCCAGTGGCGCCAGGATCTCGCCGATTTCCCGTACCTTTCCCGTGTTACCGCTGGCAATCACCAATGTGCGACCGCCCAGGTTCATTGCCCCAGTGCTTCTCTCTGGCTTTGCATGAGTTCGAGAATGCCCTTCTCCGCCAACTCCAGCAGACGGTCCAGCTCGTCCCGACGAAACGCGTGTCCCTCCGCTGTGCCCTGCAGCTCGATAAAGCCGCCGCCGTCGTTCATCACGACGTTCATGTCGGTCTCCGCCACCGAGTCCTCGACGTAGTCGAGATCGAGAACCGGCAGAGTTCCGACAATCCCGACCGAAACCGCCGCCACCTGGCCATGGATCGGGCTGGCGTCAATCTTGCCGCGCTCGACGAGCCAGCGGCAGGCCTCTGCCAGAGCAACGTAGGCGCCGGTGATTGCGGCCGTGCGCGTGCCGCCATCCGCCTGAATGACGTCGCAATCGAGCGTCACGGTGCGCTCACCCAGAGCGGCGCGGTCTACCACGGCGCGCAGGGATCGGCCGATCAATCGCTGGATTTCCAGCGTCCGACCGCCTTGCTTGCCGCGCGCCGCTTCGCGCGCCATGCGACTGCCGGTGGATCGCGGCAGCATGCCGTACTCAGCCGTCACCCAGCCTTCGTTACCCCCACGCAGAAATCGTGGCACACGGTCCTCCACCGAAGCCGTGCACAGCACCTGCGTGTCACCACAGGAAATCAGCACCGATCCCTCGGCGTGACGCGTGAAGCCCGGCACGATCGTTACCGGCCGCAGCTCGTCGTCGCGGCGGCCGCTCGGGCGTGCGGAGTGATTCAAAGGATCAGTCATGTTCCATTGTCCTGCCAATCTGTGAAGCTGCCTATTTTTCCATATCGATCATTCCGGCGCTGACTTCGATCTGCGGAGCCGTTACCATTCCTTTCCATGATCAGAAGCATGACAGGATTCGCGAGTGCCGAAGCACAGCATGACTTCGGCCGCCTCGGCTGGGAGCTCCGCTCGGTCAATCACCGCTACCTCGAGATTGGCATGCGCCTGCCAGAGGATTTCCGAACCATTGAATCGGAAATCCGCAGCGTGTTGGGCGAAACACTGAGCCGCGGCAAGGTCGACATCGTGCTGCGATTCAAACCCGAAGACTCGGCCAATGCCGGCCGTCTGTCGCTCAACCGGGCGCTCGCACAGCAACTGCTCAAACTGCACGGCGAACTCCAGGAGTTGAGCGGCGAGCAGGAAGCGCCGGCGCTGATGTCCATGATGCGCTGGCCCGGCGCCGTCGAAGAGCAGCCGCCGGACCCTGGACCGCTCCACGCAGCGGCGCTGGACTTGCTGCGCGAAGCCACTGCCGGGCTGCACCGCGCCAGGGCCAGGGAAGGCGAGAAGCTCGAACAGGCGCTGCGGGAACGACTGGAGGGCGTCCGCCACTGGGTGGGCGAAATTCGCCACTGGCTGCCTGATATCCGCGAAGCCCTGCGCCATAAAATGATTGATCGCATCGGCGAGATGCAGCAGCCGCTGGACCCCGGACGGCTCGAGCAGGAAGTTGCCTTCCTCGCGCAAAAGATCGATGTTGACGAGGAACTCGACCGCCTCGATGCACACGTCAGCGAAATGCTCCGTGTCCTCGAACTCGATGACCCGGTAGGTCGGCGGCTGGATTTTCTGATGCAGGAATTCAACCGCGAAGCGAACACGCTCAGCTCCAAGTCTGTGGACCAACGCACAACGCAGGCGGCTGTCGAGCTGAAGGTCCTGATCGAACAGATGCGAGAGCAGACGCAGAATATCGAGTGACACCACTTTGAACGACGAACGGGACTCCCCAGCCCGGGTGTTTGTGTTGGCTGCGCCTTCGGGCGGCGGCAAAACCAGCCTGATTCACGCCCTGATCGAGCGGGATCAGCGCCTGCAACCCTCGGTATCGCACACCACGCGGCCAGCCCGTCCGGGCGAGCAGGACGGCGCACATTACTACTTTGTCGATGAAGAAGAATTTCGCGAACTCATCGACGACGACGCCTTTCTCGAATACGCGCTGGTGTTCGGCGATTACAAGGGCACCAGCCGAAAGGAAGTTGAGGATCGCTTGTCCTCCGGGCGCACGGTGCTGCTCGATATTGACTGGCAGGGAGCGCGGCAGGTCCGCGAGTCGATGCCCGACAGCCGGTCGATTTTCATCCTGCCGCCTTCCCTGAAGGTCCTGAGAGAGCGGCTGGCGCGGCGCGGGCAGGACAGCAGGGAAGAAATCGAGCGGCGAATGCGCGAGGCACGCAGCGAGATTTCGCACTGGGACGAGTTCGATTTCGTGGTCGTCAATGAGAATTTCGAGGACACGCTGGACCAACTCCGTTCCATCATTTGGCACGGCGAACCGCTAAGAGCGATGGCGCCGGAAAAACTGCGCAAACTGGTGGCGGAACTGCTGCGGGACGGATAGAATGCGCTGTTCTGTCGCCCCCCGCTCGATTACTATCTCGTTTACTATGAACGAATAGCCGTGGGTGAAGTTTTGTGACTCAAGGAATTTAGGATTTCGAGATGGCAAGAATTACTGTCGAAGACTGCCTGCAAACGATCGATAACCGCTTCGAACTGGTGTTGACCGCGACCAAGCGCGCGCGCCAGATTGGTCATGGCGCCGAACCGCTGGTGGAAGAGGAAAACGACAAGCCGACCGTGATCGCCCTGCGCGAAATCGCGGATGGGCTGATCGACCCCGAACGCATCGCTGTCATCCAGGCCGAGATCGAAGCCGCCGAAGCTTTCGATGTGGATGACGAGGAAGAAGACATTACGCTCTGAAGCCCTGAAACTGGCCGAGCACGCGGAGAAACCTGACGACACCAAGGACGCGGGCTCCTCGCCAATCGGCTATCCGCCGGAGGTCATTGCCCTCCGCGATCTCCTCAATACCTATCTCGAGCCGGCCCGTGTGGCCCAGGTCCTGCGCGCCTTCGAGGTCGGCGCAATGGCTCATCACGGCCAGCACCGCAAGACCGGTGAACCCTACATCCTCCACCCCGTGGAGGTGGCGCAGATTCTGGCCAATATGCGCATGGACCACGAGAGCATCGTGGCCGCCATCCTGCACGACACGATCGAAGACACCGAATTATCCAAGGAACAGATAACCGAACAGTTTGGTAAGGCGATTGCCGATTTGGTGGACGGAGTGACCAAGCTGGACCAGATGAAGTTTCGAACCCGCAAGGAGGCGGACGCCGAAAGCTTCAGAAAGCTCATGCTGGCCATGTCGCGGGACCTTCGCGTGATCTTCATCAAGCTGGCCGATCGCCTGCACAACATGCGCACGCTGGGCAGCATGTCGCTGACCTCGCGCCGCCGCATCGCCAGTGAGACCCTGTCGATCTACGCGCCGATGGCGGATCGCCTGGGCATGAACAGCATGAAGGCAGAGCTCGAAGACCTTGGCTTCGCCAACCTTTATCCCTGGCGCCACCGGACCATCAAGGAGCACCTCTCGGAGTTGACCGGCGACGAGGAAGAGATCGTCACCAACATCGAAATCGCCTTGCGCAAAAAAATGACCGAAGCCGGCGTGCCGTGCCGCATTTCGGGGCGGGAAATATCACCCTACAGCATCTACAAGAAGATGCAGGTCAAGGACCTCTCCTTCAGGGAGGTTACCGATTTCTACGCGTTCCGCATCATTACGCAGACCGAGCCCCACTGCTACCTGGCCCTAGGTGCCGTACACAGTCTTTACCGGCCGAAGCCCGGCTGCTTCAAGGACTTCATTGCGCTGCCCAAGGCCAACGGTTACCAGTCGCTGCATACCATCCTCAACAGCCCCTACCGCGTGCCGATCGAAATCCAGATTCGAACCGAGGAAATGGACATTGTGGCCGATAAGGGCGCCGCGGCGCATTGGCAATACAAGACAGGGGAGACGACGTCAGGCTCGGTTCAGGTGCGTGCGCGCGAGTGGTTGATGCAGATGGTTGATGCGCAGCGACACACGCAGGACTCACTGGAGTTTATGGACACGGCGCGCTCCGACCTGTTTCCCGATGAGATTTTCGTTTTCACGCCCAAGGGCAAGATCATCGACCTCAGGCGCAACGCAACCGCATTGGACTTTGCCTACGCAATTCACACCGACGTTGGCAACCATGCCCGCAAGATCCTGGTCGACAAGGTTTCAGTGCCGCTTTCGACGCAGCTCGACAACGGCCAAACGGTTGAGGTGATCACGGATCCCAAGACCAAACCGAAGCCGGAATGGTTGCAGTTCGTCAGCACCGCGCGTGCCCGCACGGCCATCCGCCACTATCTCAAGACCCTGGAGCAGGGGGACACCGTGGCCCTGGGCCTGCGGCTGCTGGAAAAAGCACTCAACGCCCGCGGCACCACGGTGGAGAAAATTCCGAAAAAGCGCTGGAAGGAATACCTTAAAGAAATCCGCATCAAGAGCCAGGAAGAACTGTTCAGGGACCTGGCCCTTGGCTCCATCCTGGCCGGTGTGGTGGCATCCCGGCTGGCGCCCGAATCCGACCCGAAGGGCGCCGAATCGGGATCCGAAGCACTTTCCATTGCCGGCTCCGAGGGCAGCGCGGTAACTTTCAGCGCCTGCTGCCGCCCGGTGCCAGGGGACCGCATCATGGCCTTCGTTTCGGCCGGCAAGGGCATCGTCGTGCACCGCACCGAGTGTCCCAACGTGCGTGAATTCCGCAAGCACCCCGATCGCTGCGTCGACGTCAAGTGGGCGCCGATTACGCGCGGCATGTTCCCCGTGGGCGTGCGGGTGGTGGCGCGCAACGTGCCGGGCGTGCTGGCCAACATTTCGGCCAGCATCGGCGAGGCGGGCAGCAACATCGAAACCATCGAACAAACGGAAGCCAACCCGGAGACGGCTACGCTGCTGTTCGAGCTTTCCGTCAGCGACCGCGACCACATGGCGCGCGTCATGCGCCGCCTGCGGCGCAACCAGAACGTGATCAAGGTCCAACGAACCCTATGAGCAAAACCACCATACATTCCGACCAGGCGCCGGCGGCGATTGGCGCGTACAGCCAGGCAGTTCGCCATGGCGACACGCTTTACATTTCCGGCCAGATTCCGCTCGATCCGCAAACCATGGAAATGGTGGAGGGCGATATTGCCGCCCAGATCCACCGCGTCATTCGAAACCTCGCTGCTGTGTGCGATGCGGCCGGGGGCAGCCTCGATGACATCCTCAAGCTCAACGTCTTTCTCACCGACCTGGCCCATTTCGGGACCGTCAACGAAATCATGGGTGAGTACTTCGCCAAACCCTTCCCGGCCCGCGCGGCCATCGGTGTGGCTTCCCTGCCTCGCGGCGCAACCGTCGAGATGGACGCGATTCTCGGACTGTAGCGCGCCAAGTTTCGTGTCAAAAAGACCATCGGAGCTCACCGAACTCTCGGGTGTCGGACCCTCGCTGGCAGGCACGCTCGGCGACCTCGGCATCCACAGCATCGAAGACCTGCTGTTTCACTTGCCGCTGAGGTACGAGGACCGCACCAGGCTGCATCCAATAGGCGGGCTCTACCCTGGTGCGACCGTTCAGATCGAGGGCCATGTAGAGCACTCCGCCATCGTGCCGGCGAGGCGCCCGATGCTGGTCGTCATTGTCTCGGACGGGACCGGCCGCATGACCTTGCGTTTTTTCCATTTCCGCCATGCACAAAAACGCGGCCTGGCGGCGGGAACCCGGGTGCGTGCGTTTGGTGAAGTGCGTGCGGGCTTCAAAGGCCTGGAGATGATCCACCCCAGCTACCGGCGGCTGGCCGAAGATCGTGAAACACCTCTGGCCGAACGCCTCACGCCGGTCTATCCCACCACCGAGGGACTCGGCCAGGCGCGCTGGAACGCCCTCACCGACCAGGCGCTGGAGCGTCTTGAAAACGGTCAACTGGACCTGGAAGAGTTGCTGCCTCCGGAACTGCTGCGCACGGCTGCAGACGCACACGCTGCGCTCGGCGGGATTTCGCTGAAGGAAGCGCTGCAATTCATCCATCGCCCGCCGCCGGACGCCGATGTGGCGGCGCTGGTGGAACGCCGTCACCCGGCGCAGCAGCGTCTGGCCCTGGAAGAACTGCTCGCGCACCACTTGAGCATGACGCGCCTTCACCAGCGCCGCGAGCGGCTAAAGGCGGCCGGGATGAAGGACACGAAGGGTGAACTGGAAATCCGGTTTCTCCAAAGCCTGCCGTTTACCCTCACTACCGCACAGCGGCGGGTGGCCGCGGAAATCACCCGCGACATGGCGTGCCCACAGCCCATGCAGCGCCTGATCCAGGGTGATGTCGGTTCGGGCAAAACTGTGGTCGCGGCGCTGGCAGCGTTGCGTGCCATCGGATCCGGATTCCAGGTGGCGATTACCGCCCCCACGGAATTGTTGGCCGAACAGCACCTGGCCAGTTTTCGGGGCTGGATGAAACCGCTCGGTATTGAACCCGTTTGGCTGAGTTCCAAGGTCACTGGAAAAGCGCGGGGCAAGGCCTTGCAGGCGATTGCGGAAGGTACGTCGCTGACCATTGGGACCCATGCCCTGATGCAGGAGGGGGTCGAATTTGCATGCCTTGGCCTGGCTGTTGTCGACGAACAACATCGCTTCGGCGTCCACCAGCGCATGGCGCTGCTGGAGAAGTCCGAAAGCAGCGGCCTGCGGGCGCACCAGCTCATCATGACCGCCACGCCGATCCCGCGCACGCTGGCCATGACGGCCTACGCCGGGCTCGAAACCTCGGTGATCGATGAGCTGCCCCCCGGCCGTAAACCGGTCAGCACCGTGGTGATCTCCAGCGAGCGGCGGGATGAAGTGATCCGGCGTGTCGCTGCAGCCTGCGCCGCCGGCCGCCAGGCCTACTGGGTCTGCACCCTGATCGAGGAATCCGACGCCATCCAGGCGCGGGCCGCCGAAGAGGTCGCGAGCGAACTGGGCACGCAGCTCGACGGCGTCGAGACCGGCCTGATCCACGGCCGGATGAAGGCGGCCCAAAAGCAGGAAACCATGGACCGCTTCAAGCGCGGGGAGATTCAGTTGCTGATCGCCACAACGGTGATCGAGGTGGGGGTGGACGTGCCCAATGCGTCACTGATGATTATCGAGAACGCGGAACGGCTGGGACTCGCCCAACTACACCAGTTGCGGGGCCGGGTGGGCCGTGGCGCCGAACAGTCGTCCTGCGTTCTGCTTTACTCCAGCCCCATCGGAGAGTTGGCCAAGCAACGCCTCGCCATCATGCGCAAGACCAACGATGGCTTCGTGATCGCCGAAAAAGACCTGGCGTTGCGCGGACCGGGGGAAGTGCTGGGCACGCGGCAGACCGGCATGCTGCAATTTCGCGTCGCCGATCTCGGTCGCGACGCCGACCTGCTCGACCTCATACCGGACACCGGTGCAAACATCCTGAGCAATGACCCCAGGCGGGCGGACCGGCTGATCGAGCGCTGGATAGGCAGCGCCAGCCGCTTTGCAGTGGTTTAGGGCAGAAGTCGTGACCGGTTTCTAATCCAGCGAGCGCAACACGGCAATGACCGCCGCCCGGGTTTCCGCGATGCTCTCCGTCAGGGTACGCTCGGCCTCCTTCGCCCTGGCGCTGTGCCTGCCGCTCGAATCGACCTCGTTCAATGCATCGAAATGCTTGCTCCAGCTTGCGAACAGTTGCTCTCCGGCCGCCGGCGCGGGTTTCGGCATCAACATCATCAGGTCGCGTGTCATCGTGACGCTTCCCCAGCCCCGAAGGTGCACCTGGCCCTCGTTGCCAATAGCATCGCCAACCGCCAGGTAGTAGTAGCGCGTATCGACGACTTCCTGCATCTCGCCCAAGTGTTCCAGCACCGTAAACGCGGCGTGGCGCACGTTGCGCTGCTCTTCGCTGGTTTCATTGCGCCAGGAGTTGTAGCCCAGGGAGGTCACGGCGATAAACAGGCTGATCAGCGCGACGGCGTTGTTGTGGATCTGTTGCCGAATCGAGGCCATGGTTATTTGCAGGATCAGTGGTAGGCGAGGGCCAGCAGGCGAACCTCTTCACGCGCCGCTTCGACGTCACGGTCGATACGCTCGCTGAGGGCAATGAATTCGGGACGTGCTCGCAGGGCGTCGATGCGCGGATCGAGCTGCAACAGCCAGGTCAGCCGGAACCCGCCGTCGTAGGCCTCCTGCAGCTTGGTCAGGCCGCCGTCAATGTTGCCACGCATCGCCAGCATGACGGCCTCGTTGTAGTCGATGTCCGGATTATCCACGCCATTGACCCTGGCACGCTGCAAGTCGCGGTTTGCCCGCACCAGCAGGCTCTGTGCCTTCTCTTCATCCCCAAGCCGCTGGTTCGCCAGCGCGGCCATGGTGAGCAGAAAGATCTGGAAGTTATCGTACTTGCCCTGGGTCGTGGCCCCGGTCGCCGCGGAGAGGTAGTCAACGGCTGCGGTGAAATCGCCTTCGCGCAGCGTCAGCATACCCATCTGCGTGTTAAACATCTGGGTCATGAATTCAGGCGGGGGCTCTCCTGCTTCGCGCAGCCATTTCCGCGCCAGGGATTTCGCCTCCTCGGTACGTCCTTCCGCCAGCAAGAGTTGCCAATAGGTGTTTTGAATCTGCAGGTTATTGGGATGCAACTCGAGGCCCTGCATCAAAACCTGCTCCGCCTCTTCCGGCGCGCCGAGGTTGATCCAGGCCTGAGCCAGCGTGCTCAAATCAGACGGGTCCTGGGGCTGCAGGGTGTGAGAACGCAGGGCCAGCTTGAACCCCTCGACGAGATTGCCATGCAGCAATTCGTGATTAGCCAGGGCGCGCAGCAAGGTCGTCGAGTCCGGCTTGAACGCCAGGAGGTCCTTCAGGATGGTTTGCGCCCGGTCCCATTCTCCGCGGACCGACAGGTTACCGGCGAAATTCACTGCCAGGAGTTCGTTCAGCGGATCAAGCTCCATGGCCTGTTCCAGCACCAGTTGCTGTTCGGGATACCTGCCCTGCGATTCCAGCGTGGTCGAGAGCCAAAGGTGTGCTGGAACGTAGTTGGGGTTGAGATCAATGGCGTGGCGCAGCGCCGATTCCGCGGCCTCGTTCTGCTGCAGGTGAGAGCGGGCCAGGCCGAGTGCCGCAAACGCTTCGGCGCAATTGGGATCCATTTTCAGGGCCTTCTCGATCATCGGGTTGGCCTTCTCGATCCCTTCCATCGGCGTGACATTGCCGTAAAGCGACAAAAGCAGCCAGGTATCTGCAAGAGCCGCGTAGGCAGGCGCGAAGGTCGGGTCTTGCTGCAAGGCTTCGGCGAAATGCTCCGCGGCACGCTGCAGGTCAGCGGGCGTTCGACGCCACCACAACAGGCGCCCCGTCCGATAGGCTTCGGCGGCTGCCAGGTTGTCGGCGCGGCTGGCGGGGTTGGTCTCAAGACCTTCGAAAGACTCGACCAGGGCCTGGGCGATCTCGCTCGCGATCTCGTCCTGGATTGCGAAGATGTCAGACATCTCGCGATCGTAGGACTGCGACCAGATGTGAAAACCGTCCTCGACGTTGATGAGCTGTGCGGTTAGCCGCACGCGATTGCCCGAGGTTCGGACGCTGCCCTCCAGCACCGTCCTGACATTGAGCAGCCGTCCGATTTCTCGGATGTCCTTGTCTGGTTCGCGAAACGCGAAAGAGGAAGTGCGGGCGGCGACCTGCAAGCCATTCACCTGCGCCAGCAGATTGAGAATTTCTTCGGAAACACCATCGGCAAAATATCCCTGGTCCGCACCTGCGGTCAGATCGGCGAAGGGCAGCACCGCAATTGAATTTTCGGGCGCTGTAAACGCCCTCTGGGCCTGCGCCTGCTCGACAATTGCCGTCTCTTCAAAAACGCCGGAATAGTAGTCGTAAAACGTATAGCCCAGGCCGACCGTGACCAGCATCATGAAGGAGAACAAGGTGGCGCTCTGGCCCCTCGAGAGCAGTCCTTCATGGTGGGTGCGGCGGATGCCTTCGGTGGTGAAGTCGAACTGCCAGGCCAACAGGAACACCACCGGGAATCCCAGGATCAGGACGATGACGACGAAGGTCGGCAGCCAGTCCGGCAGGCGCAATGGCTCCACCGCCGCATCCATGAGCTGCAGCAGCACGAATACGCCGACCGCGTAGCCGCCGAGCGTGCGCAAAACTTTGCGTCGCGTCAGCTCCGCGAAAACTGCTGATAGAAAAGACTGCCGGCGCTGCTCTGGCTGATCCGGATTTTGTGTTTTATCCAAGATTTCGACCCGAAAAACTCAATTCTAGTGTAAAAGCATGAACCCTGGCCAAAGCCCTTTGACGCCGGACCTGGCCCGGACGATTCATTGAGCCGTTCAATTACCCGTCAATCGGATGGCCCTCAGCCCCTCAGATGTTTGGATGTGGCTGTTTGTTACTACGAATGCCACGTAGCGAGGGGAAATCGAGACGCGCCGTTTGAAGTCAGGCTCAGAGGGCCTCTTCACCCTCTTCACCGGTCCGGATGCGCACTGCACGCTCCAGCGCGTGAACGAAGATCTTCCCGTCACCGATTCGCCCCGAAGCAGCCGCTTCAGTGATGGCCTCGACCACCGCGTCGACCCGTTCGTCGGTAACGGCGACTTCGACCTTGAGTTTGGGAAGAAAATCAACCACATACTCCGCCCCCCGGTAAAGCTCGGTGTGGCCCTTCTGGCGGCCGAAGCCGCGTACTTCGGTGACCGTCATGCCCTGGACACCGGCCTCGGACAGCGCATCGCGAACGTCGTCGAGTTTAAATGGCTTGATGATCGCAGTTATCATTTTCATCGGCCTAACTTTAATCGCAGCCTTTCGAGGGAGCAACGCATGATCGAGCTGAAAACCATTGACGACCTGGCACGGCGCCTGGGCGAAGCCATGCCACCCGGTCTTTCGGCGGCCAGGGAGGATCTCGAAACGCATTTCCGGGCGGTGCTGACCAACGCCTTCGAACGCATGGACCTGGTGACCCGGGACCAGTTCGAGGCGCAGTCCGCGGTGCTCGAGCGCTGCAGAATGAAGCTCGATCAACTGGAAAAACAGCTCGAGGACATCACGGGAGCCGATAAGGACGGGTAATTCTCCCGCGCGGATCGGTGCCAGTTTCCTACGCGCTGCATCCATCCGCAGCGCCACAATCCGGTGGTGAGCCCGACAAATCCATTGCCGCCGCCATGACCGGCCTCGCCCGGGTTCTCAGCCGAGCGGGCGTGGGGGTCGAGGCGCCGGAAGTGCAAGTCGAAGTGCACCTCAGTGGCGGATTGGTCACCCGTACGATCATCGGCCTGCCGGAAACAGCCGTGCGCGAAGCGCGCGACCGTGTGCGCTCGGCATTGCTGCATGGCCGCTTCGAGTTCCCCCGGCAGCGCATGACCATCTCCCTGGCGCCCGCTGAGCTGCCCAAGGAAGGCAGCCGTTTCGACCTGCCCATCGCGCTGGGCATCCTGGCTGCGTCGCGGCAGGTGCCCAAGACCAGGCTGCAAACCTGCGAGTTTGTCGGGGAACTATCGCTTAGTGGGAAACTGCGCCCGGTCCGTGGCTTGCTGCCGGTGGCGCTGCAGGCGGCAAAAGCAGGGCGAACCCTGGTCGTGCCGACAGCCAACGGCGCCGAAGCCGCATTGGTGGAACGTACCGACGTGCGTTGCGCCCACCAGCTCCACGACGTCGTGCGCTGGCTACACGGCGAGGCCACGCTGCCGCGAGCACGACGCGGAAAATTCACGAACAGAGCTCACCAGGAGGATCTGCGTGACGTGATCGGCCAGCACCGCGCCCGCCGGGCGCTGGAGGTGGCGGCCGCCGGCGGGCACAACCTCCTGTTCATTGGCCCGCCAGGCACCGGCAAAACCATGCTGGCCAGCAGGCTTCCCGGCATACTGCCGGCCATGAGCGAGGACGAGGCCCTTCAGACCGCCGCGGTCGCCTCGATCAGTAAGGGCGGCCTTGACCCAGCGTCCTGGCGCCAGCGGCCTTTTCGCGCCCCCCACCACACGGCCAGCGCGGTTGCGCTGGTCGGCGGCGGCTCCAAACCCGTGCCGGGTGAGATCTCACTGGCCCACAATGGCGTGCTGTTCCTGGACGAGCTGCCCGAATTCAACCGCCACGTGCTGGAAGTGCTGCGCGAGCCAATGGAGTCGGGAAAGATCGTCATCTCCCGCGCCCTGCACAAGGCCGAATTCCCCGCCCACTTTCAGCTCATTGCCTCGATGAACCCCTGTCCCTGCGGGCATTCAGGCGACCGGCAGCACAACTGCCACTGCAGCGGTGACCAGATCCGGCGCTATGTGCACAAGATCTCCGGTCCGCTGCTGGACCGCATCGATCTTCACGTCGAGGTGCCGCGACCCGCGACCTCTGTGCTCGACCGCTCCGGCCCGGTACCGGAATCTACCCGCACCGTCGCCACACGGGTGGCCGCCGCGCGAACCATCCAGCTCGAGCGCCAGGGCTGCTGCAATGCGCAACTCACCAACGATGGCCTCGATCGGCACTGCCCCATCGGCAGGGACGGCCGCCAGCTGCTCGAACGCGCCGCCGGGCGTCTGAAACTCTCGCCCCGCGCCGTCCACCGCTGCCTCAAAGTCGCCCGCACGCTGGCCGATCTCGATGCTGCCGCGCCCATTGACGAAGCCCACCTCGCAGAGGCCATCGCATTGCGCAGGCCGCTCACCGCAAGCGCCGGCACCTGAACCGTTTCACGCGTTCAAAAGCAAAGCGACAAACAGAAAAAGTAAACGGATCAGCCGCCATCCGGCTGCATTTGTTTTCGCTAAAGTGACCAGACCTAAGGGCTTGTGGAGAGTCCCCCGGTACCCGTACAAAGATGACCCATCGCCTGGCCGACAATTCGCAGCGGTTTTTCTGGACCCTCAACCTCGTGGGCTGGGCCGGCTATGCCGTGCTCAACTGGCTGATGGGCATCGCCGCGCACGACAAGCCGATGGACTACATCGCACCCAGCCTGATGTACGCCCTTGGCGGCATCGTCATCACCTACGGCCTGCGCTTCATCTACAAGGCGGCATGGGACCTGAAACCCGCCCTCAGCTTCCTCGTCAGCGGCACGGGTGCTATCGTGGCGGCCACGCTTTTCGCCGGCTTCAAATCATTCGCATACGTACATATTTACGAGGGTTTCCGCTTCGGTACGATCCCTTTGACCGAGTACTTCTACTCCTGGGAGCTGACCCTTAGCCTGTACGTGATCGGCACCTGGAGCGGCCTCTATTTCGGCATCAAGTACTACCGCATGGTGCAGCAACAGCGCGAGCAGGTTTTGAAAGCCACCAATACCGCGCACCAGGCCCAGCTCAGGACGCTTCGCCATCAGCTCAATCCACATTTCCTGTTCAATACCCTCAACGCCATCTCGACCCTGGTGCTCGAGAGCGAGAACCGCACCGCCGACAAGATGCTGACCCGGCTGGGGGCTTTCCTGCGCTATTCGCTCGACCGTGACCCGGTGCAGAAGATCACCCTGCGCGAAGAACTGGATGCGCTCGACCTGTATCTGGGCCTGGAACAAATGCGATTCGAAGACCGCCTCGATATCGCGTTCGATATCGAGGCGGCAGCCTATGATGCACTGGTGCCGAGCAAGATCCTGCAGCCGCTGGTGGAAAACGCCATCAAGTACGCCATCGCGGTCAGCGAGTCGGGCGGCAGTATCACTATTGCGGGAAAAACCGAGGATGATATGCTCTCCTTGAGTGTCGCGGATACCGGCCCAGGTATCCCGTATCCGGCCAGCGCGCTGAGCCGGGGCAAGAACGGCGTTGGAATGGCCAACACCCGCGAGCGCCTGGAAGTGCTGTACGGCGGGGCCCATGCCTTCACTGTTACCAACCAGCAACCCCAGGGACTTAAAGTAGAAATTCGGATACCCCTTGAAAGCCGTGAGCAATAAAGTTCTGTCCACGCTGATCGTCGACGATGAGGCCCTCGCGCGTCGCGGCCTCAAACACCGGCTGTCCCAGATTCCGGGCATTCACGTCATCGCGGAAGCCCGTAACGGTCGCGAGGCGCTGGAACTGATTCACAAGCACCAGCCCGACGTCGTTTTCCTCGATATCCAGATGCCCGGCAAGAACGGCTTCGACGTGATCCGCGAGCTTTCCGACGGGCCCATGCCTGCGGTGGTGTTCGTCACGGCCTATGACGAATACGCCATCCAGGCCTTCGAAGCCAACGCCCTCGACTATGTCCTGAAACCCATCGAGGACGGGCGTTTGCAAGAAGCCCTGCAGCGTGTGCGACAAAACCTGTCCCAAAAACAGGCGGTCAAACACCGGGAATCTTTGCTCAAGCTTGTAAGCAATATCACGGGCGAACAGGTCTCATCCATGGACGATATCGAGGCCAAGGGTGTGGACAAGTTCAAAAAGAAGGAGATTCCGAAGCTTGCCATCAAGGATGGCGGCAGGACAACGTGGGTGCCGCAGGACGAGATCGAATGGATAGATGCCGCCGGCGACTACATGTGCGTCAACGCGGCGGGCGAGACATACATACTGCGCAAAACCATGAAGGAACTGGAAAGACAGCTCGACCCGGATATCCTGCAGCGCATCCACCGGTCGACCATCGTCAACATCCACAGCGTCAAGGAGATGCGCCCGCACATCAACGGCGAGTACTTCCTGACCCTGCTCAGCGGCCACACCACCAAGCTTTCCCGCACCTACAAGGACAAGCTCAAGTACTTCAGCTGAATGTTTGAGCAAGATGGGCCGGCCTGGCCCACTTGCATCGCGGCTTTGAAAAGCGCGGTTTTCAAAGCCGCGCGCCTTGCGTTGGCACGCGCAGCGGCCATTCGCAGGCACTTCTTTCGAAAAGAAGAAAGCCGTACCTGCAAATGAAGCCTGCGCTTCCATGTGCCAAGCCGCTTTGCGGCGCCCGCGACGCTACCAAATCGACAAATGGCCGTTCTGTCACCTGCACAAGACTGGATCCCGCGGAACTGGTCAGATGATTGGCCGGTCATCGACTTGGAAACGCTGAGCGACGTGGCCGTGACTGGATAACCGCGCAGGGAAGCGAAGGCGAAGCCGGAGCGTGCGCGGTTAGCGAGTCACGGCCAGGGATGGCCTGTACGAGCGCGTCCACAAAACGGCGAGGAGTGAAGGTAGCCCCACAGGGGCCGTGGACTCAGGAGATGACCGGGCGAGCATCTGGCCATATGCCGGATCACGCTTCAACGACATCTGAACTCGCCCTGACGAGGGCCGTTTTCGGCTCGGCGACGCTTGATCTCAGGCTGCCGCAATCCGTGACTTTGGTCACGAACCAGGCGCCAAAACGCTTTCTAATATGGCGGTGAGTCAGCATGCCGCCGGTTCCTGATTCGTAACGATTTCGAACCCAGCGGCGTCAAATATTCAAGCCGGCAGAAACCGGCTGACCGCAGGGAGAGAGCATGGCCCTCACACACCAGGCAGTTCGCAACCCCGCCGCCATCGGCGTTGTCGTCGCCATCATCTTCATGTTTGGACTGTTCGCGCTCAGCAGCTTGCCGGTGCAGCTCTTTCCCGAAATCGAGTTGCCGCAGCTCAGCGTCCAGGCCAACTGGCGAGCCGCCTCACCCAAGGAAATCGAATCCGAAATCCTCGAACCCATCGAGGAGGTGCTGCAAGGCCTGCCGGGCATGCAGACCATCGAAGCCAATGCCTTCAACGGTGGCGCCTGGGTCAACATGCTGTTCGGGCTCGACACCGACATGCAGGCGACCCTGATGGACGTCATCGGTCGGCTGAACCGTCTGCCGCCGCTACCGGTGGATGCCGATCCGCCGGTCGTCAACCTCGGCGGCATGGGCACCTCCAACGAGGCGCTGACCTGGTTCTTCGTACAGAAACTGCCCGGCACGCCGGGCGAGCTGCGCGATTACACAAGGCAGGTCGAGGACATCATCAAGCCACGGATCGAGGCCATCGACGGCGTGGCCGGGGTCGAAATCATGTCGGGTGGCGCGGACGAGCTGCAGATCATCATCGACCCTTACCGCGCCGCCGAGCTGGGTCTGCCCCTCACCGACATCGCCGCCTCGGCCAGCCGCAGCGCGGACGTCTCGGGCGGTTTCGTCGATGTCGGCCGGCGCCAGTTCACCCTGCGCTTCGAGGGCCGATACGATCCCGAGCAACTGCGCAACCAGGTGATGGAATGGCGCGACGGCCAACCCGTGCGATTGGGTGACATCGCCGATATCCGCATCGCACCGGGCATTCGCCGCGACATGGTGGTACAGAACGGCAACCCGGCGATGGGCATTCGCATCGACCGCGCCAACGGCGCCAACGTTCTGGCCGCACTGACCGAGGTCAAGGTGGCGATGGCCGAACTGCGTGAAGGCCCGATCAACGATCTCGGCCTGGACCTGGCGCAGTCGTTCGACGCCTCGGTGTTCATCAAGCGCGCCGTCAGCCTGGTGAGCAACAACCTGTTGCTGGGCGTATTGCTGGCCATCGGCGTGCTGTGGTGGTTCCTGCGCGACACGCGCGGCACACTGCTCATCGCCACCGCAATTCCGGTCTCTCTGCTGACGACCTTCATCGTCCTGCAGCTCACCGGCCGCAGCCTCAACGTCATTTCACTGGCCGGCCTGGCCTTCGCCGTGGGCATGGTGCTGGATGCCGCCATCGTGGTGTCCGAGAACATCGTGCGCCTGCGCGAGAAAGGCGAACTGCCCGACAAGGCCGCGCTGAAAGGCACGGGCCAGGTGCAGGGCGCCATGCTGGCGTCGACGGCGACCACCGTCGCCATCTTTCTCCCGGTGCTGTTCCTGAAAGACGTCGAAGGCCAGCTCTTCGCCGACCTGGCGCTGACCATCGCCATTGCGGTGTGCGCGTCGCTGCTGGTGGCCCTGACCATCCTGCCGGCCGTCGCCAAGAGCTGGCTCAAGCCCAAGAAACTGACCCGGGGGCATGCGCCGAAATGGTCCAGGCTGACCAGGTTCCTGATGCGCGCCAGCGGCACGCCGGTCAGGCGCGGCGCCATCATCGGCACGCTGATCGCCGGGCCGCTGCTGATCGCCTGGGCCTTGTTCCCGCAGCTCGACTACCTGCCGCCGGTCAAGCGCGACGCGGTGGACGCCTTCCTGCAGCTTCCGCCCGGGAGCAACTGGGAAACCACCGAAAAGGAGATTGTCGCCACGCTGGTCCAGCGGCTCGACCCCTACATGAAAGGTGAGCGCGAACCCGCGCTGAAGAATTACTACATCTGGATCTGGGGCGGCGGCGGCACCATCGGCGCCCGCGTCCTGGACCAGTCGAAGGTCAGGGATCTCGAAGCCGTCATGCGCGAAGAGATCCTGGTCGATATCCCCGACTTCCGCGGCTTTGCCGCCCAGGGCAACCTCTTTGGCGGCTTTGGCGGCGGCCGCGACATCGCCGTGCACATGCAGTCCAGGGACGAAGCGGGCCTGATCAGTGCCGCTCGGACTGGACAGGAAAAGCTCATGGAGCAGTTCCCCGGTGCCAACGTGCAGTCCTTTCCGCCGCCCGAACTGGCCCAGCCTGAAATTCGCATTCGCCCCGACGATGCGCGCATCGCCGAGGTCGGCTGGAACCGGCCCGCGATCGCCTCCGTGGTGCGGACCCTGGGCAACGGCCTGTGGCTGGGTGAATACTTCAATGGCGAAGACCGCATGGACATCATCATGAAAGCCGACGGTTGGCACACGCCCGAGCAGCTCGCCAGCACGCCCGTCATGACGCCCGCCGGCGAAGTCGTGCCGCTGGGTGAGCTGGTGGCACTCGAGCGCACCACGGGACCGGGCCAGATTCGCCGGGTCAATGGGCGCCGCACGGTGTCCCTGACGGTCGATCCACCGGAGAACGTATCGCTCGAGACCACCGTCCGCCAGATCGAAAACGAACTCGAGCCACAGCTCAAGGCCGCGCTGCCCACAGACGGCAGCATCATTTACGGCGGCAGCGCCGACAGCCTCAAGGACGCCATCGCCATCATGAGCCGCAATTTCGTGATGGCGCTGGTAATCCTCTTCCTGCTGATGGCGGGGCTGTTCCGCTCTCCCAAGGACAGCGCGCTGGTGGTGCTGACCATCCCGCTGGCCAGTGTTGGCGGCATTGTCGCGCTGCAGGTGCTCAACCTCATCAGTTTTCAGCCGATGGACCTGCTGACCATGATCGGCTTCATCATCCTGCTGGGGCTGGTGGTCAATAACGCGATCTTGCTGGTCGACCAGACGCGCCGCGCCGAGCGCGAGGGCATGGACCGCGATTCAGCGGTCGAATACGCCCTCAGCGTCCGCCTGCGGCCGATTTTCATGAGCACCCTGACCAGCATCATCGGTATGCTCCCGCTGGTGCTGCTGCCAGGCGAAGGCAGCGTGATTTACAGAGGGCTGGCCACGGCCATTGTGGGCGGTATGACCTTTAGCCTGTTCTTTACCCTGCTGATGCTGCCCAGCCTGCTTCGCGTTGGCGTAGCACGGCCGGTCAAGGCGCCCGCGCCAGAGGCGGCCGGCAAGACCGAACTGCAATCCGTTGCCTGATGGGCATGAGGATAGACGAGGAAACGTCATGAAAACCGCATACATTAAAGCCATCCTTCTTAGCCTGATTCCTGCGGCGGGGCTGATACCGGCGGCTGTGCAGGCCCAGCCAGGCGCCCAGGCCGCGCCAGTTTTAGTCGAAACCGCCCGCCGGGATACCTTTTCCGCCTCCCAGTGGGTGTCGGGCACGGTGATTTCTCGCAACGACTCACGGATCGGCGCTGAGACGGACGGCCGGCTGACCTGGGTCGCCGACGTCGGCACGCGCATCGCATTTGGTGAGCCCATCGCCACCATCGACGACACCGATCTGCGTCTGGATCTTCGTGACAGCGAAGCACAGCTTGAGAGCCTCAAGGCGCAGCGGCGCTATCAGACCGCCAATCTCGAACGCCTGCAGCGCTTGGCCAGGAGCAACAATGCCTCGGCGAATGAAATTGATCAGGCGCAATCCGAACTCGACATGACCGACCAGGCCATCCGGCGGGCAGAAGTCGCCATCGACCAAACCAAGCGCCGCATCGAGCAGACACGCGTGGTCGCACCGTTTGCCGGCGTCGTGGTCGAGCGCTTGGTGCAGGTCGGCGAATTCGTTTCCCGTGGTGAGGAAGTGGCCAGGCTTGTCGACACCGAGAACCGCGAGATCCGCGCCCGCGCCCCCCTGAGCCTGGCGCCATACCTGCGCGAAGGCCTGGAGGTCTCGGTCGACCACCGTTCGATCGAGTCGCTCAGCCCGGTTTCCAGGATTATCCCGGTGGGCGACGAGCGTTCCCGAATGTTCGAGGTGCGCATTGCCGCGGACAATTCCGCATGGGTGGTCGGCAGCCCGGTCAAGGTTGCGCTGCCGAATGGCGACCCGCGTGAATTATTGGCCATCCCACGCGACGCACTGGTCCTGCGCGGCTCGGAGGTTTTTGTACTCAAAGTCAACCAGGAAAACACCGTCGAAAAGGTCAATGTCAATACCGGTATCGGCCTTGGCCATTTGATCGAAGTGACTGGAGACCTGAGCGAAGGCGACCGCGTGGTCACGCGCGGGGCGGAACGGCTCCAGCCGGGCCAGGCTGTTGTGATCAGCAACGGCTGAACCCCTGGTAACCGAGTCGGAATTGGTATTTTCTCCCTGATCGTTCTCTGACCGACAATTCCGACTCCTTGGCCGCCTGGGCTTCTAGCCCGGGCGGTTTTTTTATTTCGGTCACTCATGCAACATATGCCGGTGATTCCGGTCCGTTCCTTAATGAAGACGGTTTTTATTGTGCTGGCCCTGAGCCTGGCGGGATCCCTGCATGCCGACGATTTGCGATTCGAGATTCGCGGGCTCTACAGCCCACTGGCCGAGAACGCGCAGAACAGCATCGTTAACCTCGCAGCTTCCGACAGCCCCAGGCTCGGCAATCGTCGCCTGGCCCGCCTGCGGCAGGAGGCCGAGCAGCGAATCGTTGCCTCCCTGCGCCCTTTTGGCTATTACCAAACCAGCGTCACCTCGAGTGTGATCGACACGGGCGAGGGGCCGCGCACGGTCGTATTCGAGGTCGAGCGCGGGCGGCCCATTCGCATCACCGAGGTAGATCTGCGGGTCGAAGGCCCCGGCGCCGACCAGCCCGCCATCGAGGAATGGCTGGAGAAATGGCCCCTGACCAAGGGCTCGGTTCTGAAGCAGGGGGATTGGGAAACCGCAAAGCAGCAAGCACTGGACCTGCTCGACTACCGCGGCTACATCGCGGCCCGTTTCACCGTGCACCGGATCGAGCTGGATCTCGAGAAAAACCAGGCGACGCTCAGGCTCGCCCTGGAAACCGGCCCGCGAGCCCTGATGGGCGCGGTTCGATACGAACAGAATGTGGTACGGGACTCGCTACTTCAGCGTCTGCCGCGGTTCGAGCCGGGCCAGCCTTACGACGGGTTGTTGTTGGAGAAACTCAGAGCAGACCTGTGGCGTACGGGCTATTTCTCGACCATCGAAGTCGTCGAGGACCGCCAATTGCAACAAGACCCGCCGGTGGTCAACCTCGACGCCCGGCTGGTGGAACGCAATCGAAACACCTGGGAAGGCCAGGTCGGCGTCGGCAGCGATACGGAAGCCAGAGCACAGGTCAATTGGACGAGACACTGGCTTTCGGAGCGGGGTGACAGCCTCGGCATGGGCCTGGGCTG
>JBFHEJ010000001.1:0-27799 GCA_041584255.1 Lysobacterales bacterium | reverse complement strand
GCGGCATCCGAATTTCCCTGAGTTCCAGTGGAAGCGACGGCGGGAACCGGCGTGCATAGTCTTTCCAGGCTGCGTTCACCCAGCCTGGCATCCGCTGGCCGACCGCAGCGACGATGAACTTCACGACCGCAAAATCAATATTCCGGCGAGCCGCTCGCCGGGCTAGCCCGCAGAAGCGCTGGACCGGTGAGCTTCTGTGACCTCCCAGAGCTTTTCCAGGTTATAGAAAGCCCGCGTCTGCGGCAGCATGATGTGGACGATCACGTCGTTGAGATCGACCAGCACCCACTCACCCTGACGGTGGCCCTCGATACCGAGCGGTTGGTACCCCTTCTCCTTGGCCCGGGCAATCACCTTGTCGGCAATCGACTTGACGTGACGGTTGGAATTTCCGGTTGCCACGACGAACATGTCGGTCAGTGGATTTTGACCGCGCACGTCGATGGTGTGAATGTCGATGGCCTTCAGGTCTTCCAGGGCGGAGACGACCAGGTCGCGAAGATTTTCGGCCGACGGGGCGGCCGAGGAAAGTTGTTTACTCAATAGACGAGTGATTCCTTTTGACTCGAAGCCTGATTCTATCCCGTGAGCGCCGGCGTCGCAAAACCATCCACGCCTCGCGAATGTTCAGTTCGCATACAGGCCGCGCTCCTCGATGTAGCGAATGACCGCCTCGGGCAGCAGGAACCGCGGTGAACGGCCGTCCCTGATCAGCGTCCGAATGCCGGTGGAGGAGATCTCCAGCTGCGTGACTTCCAGCGGCAAAACCAGGCCATGCGGTGCACGCTGCAGGGCGGCGGCATCGTCCACGAGGCGCGGTTGCAGGGCCTCAAAGAGTTCGCCGGAGTAAACGTGGTTCGATTTGGGCCTGCGCATCACCGCAAGATGCCCGAGGTCGAACAGCCTGCGCCATTGGTGCCAGCTGTCGAGTTGATTGACCGCGTCCTGGCCAACCATCAGGATCAGCGGCGCATCGCCTTCCTCCTCACGTATTTCCGCCAGGGTGTCGACCATGTACGAGAATCCCTCGCGGCGCACTTCACGGTCATCGACCACCAGGTCGTCGTACTCATCGACCGCCAGCCGCAGCATGGCGAGGCGATCGTCTGCACTGGCCCAGGTTTGCGATCGATGCGGCGGAGCTCCTGCCGGCAGCAGCCGAAATTCGTTCAGGGGCAGCTTCTCGAACGCTTCAGTTGCAGCCCGCAGGTGTCCGAAGTGAACCGGGTCGAAGGTGCCGCCAAAAATGCCGATTGCGCCGCGAGTCGGCATCTAGGCTTCCGCCTGAAGCAGCCGGTCCCGGGGCCGACAAAGCAACATCAGGAGCGCATCGAGCGTGCGCCAGGGGTCGCCGGGCGCCCGACCCTTGCCCTGGAGATCGATCCTGGCGAGAAGATGAAAAGCCTGGTCCATATCGGCAGCACGCAGCCGCTGCGCCGCCATTTTCATCGGCGCTTGTCGCTGCGGCCAGACCCTTGCGCGGCTGAAAAAACTTCGCTCGTCCCCTCCTTCCTCGCGCACCTCGAGCAGCGCCCGTGTCAGCACCAGCTCGTTGTACAAGGCCGCCACGACCGGCTGAATCGCAACATGGTTGCGCAATAGTCCCGCCGCCACCCGGAGGCTGGTTTCCGCTTCACCGCGCAGGGCGCATTCGGCCAGCCGAAAACCACTGAACTGGGCGCTGCTGGCCACCGCCTTCTCGATATCCGCCGCGCTGAGGGGGCGTCCCGCAGCAATCAGAGCCAACTTGTCGATTTCCTGCTGGGCAGCCAACAGGTTGCCCTCGACCAACTCCGCCAGCATGACCACGGCCTCGCGGTCGGCATCCAGCCCCGCCGCCTTCAGCCGTTGATTGATCCAGCCGGGAAGTTCCTCGGGCTTGAGCGGCCACACCTCGACCAAAACGCCGGCCCGGTCGAGCGCCTGGGCCCACTTGGTTTTGCGTGAAGCCGCGTCCCAACCGCCGAATGACAGCACCAAAACAGTGTCGGGATCGGGATCTTCCGCCCACTTGGTCAGCACCTGCGCGCCGCTTTTGCCCGGCTTGCCGCTGGCAAGCCGCAGATCAATGACCTTGCGCCGGGCAAACAGCGACGGCGCCGCCGCCGCGCCGAGGTCGCTGTCCCAACTGAATTTGCGATCGACGACGATGAGCTGGCGCTCTTCGAATCCCTGGTCCCCGGCGGCGTGGATCACGCGCTCGCGACCTTCCTGCACCAGCAGCGGTTCTGCACCGGCAATCAGGTAGACAGGCGCGATTGACTGCGCCAGCATCTGGGGCAGCTGTGCGAGGCGGATCGGCACCTCAGTCCCCTGAACCCTCGAGCCGCCGCAGGATCAGCCGGGCGAGGGTGTTGGCCAGGTCTCGCTGCATGTATTCCTGCTCGCGCGTGTCACCGAGGATTTCCTGCTCGTCGAAGGAAATCTCGCGCGTCTGACGCAACGTTTGCATGGGGATGATCTCGGTGCCCGAAGCGTCGAGCAGACGGAATTCAACGGTATGACTGACACGGTACTCGCGCACGCGCGCATTGTCGCCGATGGTCAGTACTTCGGTCACCGCCCGGTTGACCGGAATTTCGAGAATGGAAAGGGCCTGGTCCGGACCCACCAACACCGCCCCGCTCTGTTCGAGCAGCACGCGCAGGCGGCGGGCCAGGGCACTGTACTCCCCTTCCACCACGAGGTGGGTCTGCGCCATTTCCGGGGGCAGGTCGGCACGATCGCGCAGCTGGAACCCACAGCCGGTCAGCATGATTGAAGCCAGCAGCAATGCGGAAATCCGTTTCATCAGGCCACGATGCATCAGCCGACGACGATATTCAGCAGCCGGTCCGGCACATGGATGACCTTGCGGACCTCCTTGCCCTCGATGTGTCGCTGCACGTTGTCGAGTGCCCGGGCCTGGGCCAGCACCTCGTCCTTGCTGACGCCCGGCTGTGTGTCGAGGCGGGCACGCAGTTTTCCGTTGATCTGCACCACCAGGGTGATCTGTTCCCTGACCCGCGCGGATTCATCGATCGCCGGCCAGCCAGCCACGGCAATGTCATCGGTCTGCCCCAGAACCGCCCACAGCGCCTCGCTGATGTGCGGCGTGAAGGGCCAGATCATGCGTACGATGGCCAGCCAGGCCTCCTGCTGAACGGCGCGCCCCTGCGCGCTGTCGTCGTCAAAACGGGACAGGTGATTGCACAATTCCATGATGGCGGCCACTGCAGTGTTGAAGGTAAACCGTCGTTCGACATCGTCGCCCACCTTGGCGATGGCGTCATGCACGAGACGCCGCATGTCTTTTTGCTGCTTGTCCAGAGCTTCGCGATCGAGTTCGGGGCCTGGCCCGGCGGCGGCATGCTGCTGAACCAGGAACCAAACCCGCTTGAGAAACCGGTGGGCGCCCTCGACGCCGGCTTCCGACCATTCGAGCGACTGATCGGGCGGCGAGTCGGAAACCGAGAACAGCCGCACGGTGTCGGCCCCGTAACGGTCGACCAGGCCCCTGGGATCGACGCCGTTGTTCTTCGACTTGGACATTTTCTCGACGCCGCCAATCTCCACCGGCCTGCCGTCGCTCTTCAGCGTGGCGCCCGTCACCCTGCCCTTGTCGTCACGGCTGACCTCGACATCGTCGGGGTGAATCCACACGCGGCCGCCCGCATCGCCATCACGATAGTAGGTCTCGGCCACCACCATCCCCTGGCACAGCAGGCGCGTGGCAGGCTCGTCAGAAGACACCATGCCCGCGTCACGCAACAGCTTGTGATAGAAGCGGAAATACATCAGGTGCAGGATGGCGTGTTCAATGCCGCCGATGTACTGGTTGACCGGCAACCACTTCTCGGCGCGGTCGTCGATCATGGCGTCCGCGCCGGGTGAACAATAACGCGCGTAGTACCAAGACGACTCCATGAAGGTGTCGAAGGTGTCGGTTTCCCGCTCGGCATCTGCACCGCATTCGGGGCATGTCGTCCTGCGCCACTCGGGATCGGCCTTGATCGGCGACTGCACGCCCATGAAGGTGACGTCCTCGGGCAGCACCACCGGCAGCTCATCATCCGGTACCGGCACGGCACCGCAGGCATCGCAGTAAATAACGGGGATGGGACAGCCCCAGTAGCGCTGGCGGCTGACTCCCCAGTCCCGCAGCCGGTAATTGACCTTGCGGCTGCCGATGCCCTCACCTTCCAGCCATTCGATGGCCTTACTCTTGGCCTCATCGATGTCCAGGCCGTCCAGCCAGTCGCTGTTGATCTTCGGCCCCTCGTCGGTGAAAGCGCCGCCTTCCCAGTCTTCGGGGGGCTGAACGGTACGGATAATGGGAAGATCGTGCGCCGTGGCAAAAACCCAATCGCGCTCGTCCTCGCCCGGCACGGCCATGATCGCGCCCGTGCCGTAGCCCATCAGGACATAATCGGCGATGTAGAGCGGCACCGGCTTGCGGTTGAAGGGATTGACCACGTACGCGCCGGTGAAGACGCCGCGCTTGCTCATCGCGGCGCTGCCGGCTTCGATGGTCAGGCGGTCCGCCTCGGAAGCCTTCTTCACATTCTGAACAAACGCCTCCACGACGCTGCGCTGCTCGTTACTGGTCACTTGCGCCACCAGGGGATGCTCTGGCGCCAGCACCGCGTAGGTCATTCCAAAGGCGGTGTCGGGGCGTGTCGTGAATACTTCGACAGTGCGCCCCGGAGGGTCGGGTCGGCCTTTTTCGTCACAAATCGGCATGACGAAATCGATGCCCTCGGACCGACCGATCCAGTTGCGCTGCATGATCTTGACGGCTTCAGGCCAGCCCTCGAGATCATCCAGCCCGTTGAGCAGCTCCTCGGCGTAATCGGTAATCTTCAGGAACCACTGGGGTATGGACTTGCGTTCGACCACAGCACCCGAGCGCCAGCCTCGCCCATCAACCACCTGTTCGTTGGCCAGTACCGTCTGGTCGACAGGATCCCAGTTGACCTCGGCGTCCCTGCGATAGGCCAGGCCCTTGCGCATGAGGCGCGTGAACATTTGCTGCTCCCAACGGTAATAATCGGGATCACAGGTCGTGACTTCACGCCGCCAGTCATAGGCAAAGCCCAGGCGCTTGAGCTGCCCGCGCATGCGGGCGATGTTTTCGCGCGTCCACCTGGCAGGCGCTGTCTGGTTCTTGATCGCGGCATTTTCCGCCGGCAGGCCGAACGCGTCCCAGCCCATCGGCTGCAGGACGTTTTTGCCCTGCATCTTGTGGAAACGGCTGACGATGTCGCCGATGGTGTAGTTGCGTACATGGCCCATGTGCAGGGCGCCGGAGGGGTACGGCAGCATCGACAGGCAATAGAATTTCTCACCCGGCCCTTCCTCGTCGGCGTTGTGCGCACCGCTGTCATCCCAGCGCTGCTGCGCCTGGATTTCGATCTCGCTGGGCTTGTAGGCCTGTTGCTCCATTGGTTACTCTGGCTCGGTTATCTTCGTCGGCCCGGGAAGGCGCAAGGAAAGTCCGGAAGCTTAACCGACCGTACCGCTATAAAAAAGAGGCGTCCGCCGTGAGTGAAATATCTCCCATCCTGATTGGTAAAGGTGAACAGAAGCAATGGCTGCGGCCTGGCTACTCCAATCGACACGGCCTGATCACCGGGGCAACCGGCACAGGCAAGACCGTAACACTGCAGGTGCTGGCGGAAGGATTCTCGCGCATCGGCGTGCCGGTTTTCCTGGCCGACGTGAAAGGCGATCTGTCCGGCCTCAGCCAGCCCATCAGCCCGCATCCCAAGATCGACGAGCGCCTGGAAAAAATTGGCATCCCGGACTTCGCCCCGACCAGCTGGCCGATGGTCTACTGGGATTTGTTCGGCATCAAGGGTCATCCGATCCGCACGACGATCTCCGAAATGGGTCCGCTGCTGCTGGCCAACCTGCTGGAACTCAACGACACGCAGGAGGGCGTGCTCAACATCGCGTTCCGCGTGGCCGACGAGGACGGCCTTCTGTTGCTCGATCTCGAAGACCTGCAGGCCCTGCTGCGTTTCGTGGCACAGAACGCAAAAACGCTCTCCCACCAGTATGGCAACGTCAGTCCGGCCTCCGTCGCCGCCATCCAGCGGCGCCTCCTGGTGCTGGAAGACCAGGGCGCCGAGGAATTTTTCGGCGAACCAGCTCTGGAGCTTTCCGACCTGCTGCGCACCGACCTCAACGGGCGCGGAGTGATCAATGCACTGGCTTCCGATTCGCTGATCAACAATCCGAGGCTTTATGCGACTTTCCTGCTGTGGCTACTTTCGGAGTTGTTCGAGGAGTTACCGGAGGTGGGCGACCCCGACAAGCCCAAGCTGGTGTTTTTCTTCGACGAGGCCCACCTGCTTTTTGACCACGCGCCGCGCGCCTTGCTGGAGAAAGTCGAGCAGGTCGTTCGCCTGATCCGTTCCAAGGGCGTGGGCGTGTTTTTCGTCACCCAAAACCCGCTCGATATTCCCGACAGCGTGCTGGGGCAACTCGGCAATCGCATCCAGCACGCGTTGCGCGCCTACACGCCCCGCGATCAGAAGGCGGTGCGCGCCGCGGCGCAGACTTTCCGCAGCAACCCCAATCTCGATGTCGAGGAAGCCATCACGCAGCTCGGCGTGGGGGAGGCCCTGGTGTCCACCCTGCAGGAGAAAGGCATCCCGGGTATCGTCGACCGCACGCTGATTCGGCCACCGACGTCACGAATCGGACCGGCAAGCGAGGAGGAATTCAACGAGGTGCGCGGCCGCAGCCCGGTCGGCACCCGCTATGACATGCCGCTCGATCGTGAGTCGGCCGCCGAGGTACTGCAGGCCCGTGCCGAGCAAATAGCGAAGGAGCTGGAGAAGTCCGGCGAGACCCCGGCAAAGAAAGCAGCACGCAAGAGCTCACGTCAGTCACCCAGCGAAGCGATGGTCAAGAGCACCCTGCGCTCGATGGGTTCCATGCTCGGCCGCGAGATCATGCGCGGCCTGCTCGGCGTGCTCAAGAAATCCCGCTGACCGCTCATACGACGAACATCTGCACAGTCGCTGGCAAAAGCCGCCGTGATGAAAGGACCGCAGGTCCGGAAATTAGGCGGCGACGCCGCTGCGAGCACTGTGAGGGGCGTGTCCACAAAGCGGCCACGAGTGAGGGCAGCCCCAAAGGGGCCGCGAACCCATGAGACAGATGGGAAAACCGCGATTCCTGTCGTTGACGCTTACCCGCTCTTGCTGTGGATGTGGGTAAGTAGGCCCTTCAGTTCCGGTAGCGAATCCGGGGGAGGCGTTGAGGGGTCGGCCACTGAAGGCTCGATGGCGTCCGCCAGCGTCTTGCCCAGCTCCACGCCCCACTGGTCGAAGGCGTTGATGCCCCAGATCACGCTTTGCACGAATACGCGGTGCTCATAGAACACCAGCAGGGCGCCCAGCGTTGCGGGGCTGAAATCATCCATCACGATGACGTTGGACGGCCGGTCGCCCGGCATCACCCGGTGCACCGCGAGGCGGTCTATCTCATCTCCGGCAACGCCCTGGCTGCGCATCTCGTCACGGACCTCATCGAGGGTCCTTCCCCGGGCCAGCGCAGTGGCCTGGGCCAGCATGTGCGAAAGCAGACGCGCCTTGGCCTCGTTGTCCGCGTGACCGGACTGTGCAACGCCGATGAAATCCACCGGCACCACGCTGGTGCCCTGGTGAAAGGCCTGGAAAAAGGAATGCTGGGCGTCGGTGCCGCAATCACCGAAAATCACCTGCGAGGTTTCGCTGTCGACATGGCTGCCATCGATCTTGCTGTGCTTGCCGTTCGACTCCATCGTCACCTGCTGCAGCCAGCCGGGCAACTCGGCGAGCCGGCTGTCGTACGGAATGACGGCCAGGTTCGGCAGGCCGCAGGCGTTGCGGTGCCAGACATCGAGCATGGCCGCGATGACCGGCAGGTTGGACGCCAACCTGGTTTCCCGAAAGTGACGGTCCATCGCCGCCCCACCCGCAAGTAGCTGCTCGAATGCCTGGGGCCCCATGACGATGGCCGCGGTCAGCCCGACGGGCGACCACAACGAGTATCGCCCGCCCGTCCATTCGCCCATCTCCAGCAGGTGATTATCGGGAATGGACCACGCGGCGGCCTTGTCCGGGCGGGATGTGACGCCGAAACGACGGCGCGCAACTTCGCCGCTGTCGAGCGCCGTTTCCTGCCAGTCGAACAGAGCCCGTGCATGCGTCATGACTTCAGCCGTTGTGAAGCTCTTCGACACCACGATGAGCGCGGTGGTCTCCGGATCGAGGCTTTTTAGCAAAAACTCGCGTGGCCCTGGGTCGACCGAACTCAGGAAATGAATCCGCGGCACTTGGACTTCACCATCATGGCCCTCGCCGGCGAACGCCTCGACCAGCAACCGTGGACCCAGCAATGAACCGCCGATACCGATGTGCACCACATCCGTGATTCGACCCGCACCACCATCTGGCAGTGCCCCGCGCCGCAAAGCGCCGGCGACATGGCCCATGCGCTCGACGGCCCGGTTCAGGTTTTTGGCCTGCTCCGCGGGAAGCAGGTCGCCAAAGCAGTGATCACGCCACAGCCGATGAAGCACAGGCCGCTTCTCGGTGAAATTAATGGCCTCCCCACCGAACATGCGCCCGCGCTGTCCCGCCACATCGCAGGCCCGGGCGAGATCAACGAGGTTTTGGAAGGACTCGCTGTCCAGCCCACAGCGGCTGTAGTCCAGCAATAGGCCACAGGCATTCCTCGAAAATCGCTCAAATCGCTGCGGATCCTCGTCCAGCAAATGTCCAATGGGCGGACGGGAATTGTTGTAATTTTGCAACAAGTGGCCGATTTTCACGCTTTCAGAGGCTTTTTCGGGTGCATTCATGGGCTCAAACCGGGTGTACTGCGGGGCATTGGACCATATTTTTCGGCCTGGCGGCAGCCTGCTTGTGCGTGATGGCGAGGATCGATACAGCAGCCCAAGGGCGCATCATTTGTGACCAATGAGACACTTCATGGCGCGGACCAAATGATTTAACTATTTGTTTTATTTGGTTTTTTATACAAATTTTTGAACAAAAAAAACCTCTCCCAATTGCTTGGGAGAGGCAGGCTTTTGGAGTGATGTACCCGTCTTTCGCGCCCTGCAACCTTGGAAAACGTTGCAGTTTTGCCAAGGTCGGTTGTAATGATACCACTACCGGGCCCGATTGCAACTATTTTGCGACACTGCTTCGATTCGCCCCGCTCCGGATGATCGTTCCGAGCTACCGCTCCGCGGCAACGTTATCGATCAACCGCGTCGAACCACACCAGACTGCCGCCAGCACACGCAATGATTTGTCCGCATCGTCCGGTGGCGCCAGATCTTCGGCACGCCGGATCGCCAGGTAGTCGACTTTGAGGCCCGCGGCTTCCAGTGATTGGGTGGCCGCGGTTTCCAGCGTCTCCAGCACGGTACCGCTTTCGGATGCGGCGGCTGCCGCCTCCGCCAGCACCAGGTTGAGTGTGTTGGCGGCGCCGACCTGGGCCTCGTCGAGATAAGCATTGCGAGAGCTCAGTGCCAGCCCGTCCTGGGACCGTATGGTCTCGGCACCATAAATCTCGAGGTTGAAGCCAAGGTCGCGGGTCATCCTGCGCACGACCAGCAACTGCTGAAAGTCCTTCTCACCAAACACCGCGATATCCGGCTGCACCACGGCGAACAGCCTGGCCACCACGCTGACGACGCCGTCGAAATGGCCCGGCCGAAATCTGCCTTCGAGGCGTTGGGCCAGATCGGGCGCGGCGCGCAGCAGCGTGGCACGCTCGAGGCCGTACGGATACAGCGTGGCGGTATCAGGCACGAAGGCCGCGTCGCAGCCTGAGCGCTCGAGTTTCTCCAGGTCGGCCTCCAGGGTGCGCGGGTAGCGCGCGAAATCCTCGCCCTCGCCGAACTGGGCGGGGTTCACATAGATGCTGGTGATGCAGCGGTCGGCAAGCCGGCGGGCAACGCGCACCAGCGACAGGTGTCCTTCGTGCAAATTGCCCATAGTAGGCACCAGTGCCACGCGATGTCCCCGGCCCTTCCAGCCGGAAACCCGCTCACGCATTGATCGGCGATCCGATATGGACTCCATGGAGGGGATCAGTACTGGTGTTCTTCGGCAGGGAAGGCGCCGCTCCTGACGTCGGCGACGTACTGCCCGAATGCCGAAGCAATATCGGCTTGCCCCGCCATGAAATTGCGCACGAACTTCGGCAGCCGTTTGCTGAGGCCAAGCATGTCGTGCATGACCAGCACCTGGCCATCGCAGTCGGGACCCGCGCCGATGCCGATAACGGCGATATCCAGGTCCTGCGTCACATCAGCCGCCAACGGCGAAGGGATGGCTTCGAGGACGAGCATTTGCGCCCCGGCCTGCTGCAGCGCGCGGGCGTCCTGGCGTAGTTGTTCGGCTGCCGCGTCTTCACGCGCCTGAACCTTGAATCCGCCGAGCTGATGCACGCTCTGCGGTGTCAGTCCCAGGTGCCCGCACACCGGCACCCCACGGCTGGCAAGGTACTCGACCACTTCAATGTAGGGGCCGGCGCCTTCCAGTTTGACCATGTGGCCGCCGGCGGCCATCAGCCGGTGGGCATTGGCCATCGCCGTTGCGGCGTTGTGGTAACTGCCGTAGGGCATATCGGCGAGCAGAAACGCCCTGCGGATTCCCCGTGCAACCGCACGGGTGTGGTAAGCCATGTCGTCGACCGTGACAGCGACGGTCGTCTCGCGCCCCTGCACCACCATGCCAAGTGAATCGCCCACCAGGATGATGTCGACGCCGGCCTCGTCCATCACCGCGGCGAAGGTGGCGTCGTAACAGGTCAGCATGGCCATTTTCTCGCCTCGCTGCTTCATGGCCGTAAGGTCAGTGATCGTCAGATTGCCTTTGCCTGCCACTTGCCTGCTCCGTGCACCGCGCTCTGCGCGCCTCGCAGTTTAACGAATCCGCCCGCCGTGGCGAAACCTCAGAGGGATTTGGCCAGCTGCGCCACATCCAGCGCAGCCAGGCACGCATCGGCGCGGCCAATCTCGGGGATGACGAAGTCCGGATCGAGCTCCAGCAGCGGTTGCAAGACGAAAGCCCGCTGGTGCATTAATGGGTGTGGCAGAGTGAGCCGGTCGCTGTGCCACACCAGGTCATCGAAAGTCAGCAGGTCGAGGTCGATCAGGCGGGGGCCCCACTTCTCCCCACGCCGGCGGCCGAGCGAGTCCTCGATGCCCAGCAGGGTGTCGAGCAGTTGCTCCGCAGGAATGGCGCAGCGGCACTCAGCAACTGCATTGGTGAAGTCAGCCTGATCAGAGTTACCCCACGGCGCGGAGCGATAGAGCCGTGAATGGCGGACATTGAGGACGCCTTCGGCTTCCGCCAGCCGGGACAAGGCTGCTGATATGTAATCGGCCGAGCGCCCGAGGGGCCCAACGAGGTTGCTTCCCAGCCCAACGAACGCCCTGTGGGAGTCAGCGCTCAAGTGAGGTCAGCCCTTTTGCCCGCCCCGCTTTCGACCCCCGCGCCTCCGCCTGCCGCCGCGGCGCCCGCGGGTGGATGGCTTTGCGGTTCCTGCCCTGGCCGCCGGTCTCGAGAAGTCATGGCCCTTCTGCGCCTCGGTCCAGAACTCAGCCAGCGGCTTGAGCGTCTCATCCTGCCCTGCGCGCAGCAGCAGGAAGTCATAGGCCGCGCGAAAGCTCCGGTCTGAAAGTATCCTCTTGGTGCGCTTTCCGCGCATCCGCTCGAAACGCGACTGCATGACCCAGATCTGCCGTGCGACTGCGCTGAACCGGCGCGGAATGGCCGTACGTTTGGTTTGACGGTCAAACACCGGGTCGCTGGCGAGCAGCAGGGCGTCGTGCATGCTCGCGCCACGCCGGATGTGGTCCTGCGCAGACGCCCAGACCGGTGCCCACAACAGCGCCGCGAACAGGAAGGAGGGCGTCACCGGCAGATCCTTGCCGACGCGTTCATCGGTATTACGCAGTGCATCCATGAACAGGGGATCGGCCACGACCTTGCCCGCCGCACTCGATGGCTGCAAAGCAGGAAAGAGGGTGGCGCTGAGCCCAAAGCGTTGCAGCGCCTCGAAACTGCGCATGGCGTGCCCGGTCAGGAACAGCTTGCACACTTCCTCGAACAGGCGCGCCGGGGGCATATCCGCCAGAAGCGGCGCCAGCCTGGGGATCAGCCCGGCGGTCTTGCGATCGGCTTCCACGCCCAGCTTGGCCACGAAGCGGGCGGCCCGTAACAGGCGAACCGGGTCCTCGCGGTAACGGGTTTCGGGATCGCCAACCAGCCTGAGGCGCCGCTCGGCCAGATCTTCGTAGCCACCGGTAAAGTCAGAGATGTCGCCGCCGACCGGGTCGAGGAACAGGGCATTGATGGTGAAATCGCGTCGCAAGGCGTCCTCTTGCAGCGTTCCCCAGACATTGTCGCGAATGATCCTGCCGCTGTGGTGCTCGCCGTTTTCCGAGTCGTGTGCGCCGCGAAACGTCGCCACCTCGACTAAAACGCCGTTGCGGCGCACGTGCGCCAGCCGGAAACGGCGCCCGATCAGGCGGCAGCGCGGAAAAACACGTTTGACCTGTTCGGGGGTGGCGTCGGTGGCGACGTCAAAATCTTTTGGCTGTTTGCCGAGCAGCAGGTCGCGGACACTGCCACCGACGATGAATGCCTGGTAACCGGCCTCCTGGAGCTCGCGCACCACTTCGGTAGCCTTAGGGCACAGCTGGTCGATGGCGATCCGGTGTTCGGACGCCGGAATGGTCTTGAGTTCAGTTATGATGGCCTTCCAGGAATTCGGTAAGTCGCTATCTTAAGAATCGGTCTTATCGCGCGTGTAATTAATGATGACTTCAGGATTGATGACCTTGGGCGCGCTAGTTTAACATGAGCGCCCGGTCAACATAGATTGATCCATAAGGCCCGCATCGCTCCCTTCGTCTAGCGGTCAGGACGCCGCCCTCTCAAGGCGGAAACACGAGTTCGATTCTCGTAGGGAGCGCCAGGTCTTTCAAAATTGACCCCGTCGAGCGCAGCCGCCTTCGCAGGCAATATGGCTTTGCCTGCGGAGCAAGGAAAAGCAGGCCCGAGCCGGCGTGATGCAAGGACCAAAGGTGTGTAATTAGCCGGCAAATTCGTCGCGTGAGACGCTTTGAATGACTTTTGTCGTTACTGAAAATTGCATCAAGTGCAAATACACGGATTGCGTGGAAGTCTGCCCTGTGGACTGCTTTCATGAAGGTCCGAATTTCCTCGTCATCGACCCCGAGGAATGCATCGACTGCACGCTGTGCGAACCGGAGTGCCCGGCCGAGGCGATTTACCCCGAAGACGACATCCCTCCGGGCCAGGAACACTTTCTCGAACTCAACGCCGAATTGTCACTGGAATGGCCGGTGATCACGGAGCGCCAGGAGCCGCCGGCCGATGCGGTCGAGTGGGACGGCAAAGAAGGGAAACTGCAGCTCCTGGAAAAGTAAGCCCGGCCAGGAACGCTAGCCGAGACGCTCCTTGAGGATGGCAAGCACCTGTTCTGCAGCTTCCATCGGCACCTCGCCACCATCGGCATAACGGACGAATACCCGGGTGTTCTGGCCCTCGGGCCGCAGCAGCGTTTCGTAGCTGCCGCTGTAGTCGGGTGGGTCGTCACGCCAGAAAGCCACCTTGCTGAAAAATCCCTCGTTGCCCTCGGGACGCACGTGGCGGTATTCGAAACGGTAATTGCCGTCCGGGCCGCGCCCCAGCAAGCCCATGCCACTGCGTTCGATCACATAACCCAGGCGGCGCTGAACGCTGTCGGCGGAGTCCTTCACCAGGATGTAAACGCCGTCGGCCGACCAGTGCAGGCTGGTATTGGCGTTCTTGGCCGATTGGTTGGCCAGCACGCGCGGGGGCACATCGTTCAGTTCGCTTTGCGGCAGTGGCATGGGAGGGATGTCGATGATCAGGGCCGTCGGCGCAATGGGGGAATCCATGCCATCCGGCACGGTCAGCAGCTGAACTTCAGCCACGCCGTAGTACTCCGGATCCTTGTCCCCGAAGAGGCCACAGGACGCCAGCAGGGGTGCTGTCAGCACCATTACAATCCACAAATTACTGGTTATTTTCATCGTTTACCCGGACGCCGCGCCACTCAGGCGCGCCGCCTTCGTCAGTGTTCCATGCGGGAAATTTCCAGCCGGTCCAGGCAATCCCGGATCGTGCCGCGATTGTCCGCGTCGAGAGGCGTTAACGGCAACCGGATGCCAGCGCCGGCCAGGCCCATTTCGAAAACAGCCCATTTTACAGGAATTGGATTGGTTTCGAGCGCCAGGGTTTCATAGAGATGCCCGAGTTTGCCGTCGATGCCCTCAGCGCGGCCCCAGTCACCGACCAGGGCGGCCTCGCACAATTCGTGCATCTCGCTGGGCACGATGTTGGCCGCCACCGAGACCACACCGCGGGCCCCCAACCGCATGGCCTCGAGGCAACTGGGATCGTCGCCGCTGAGAATGACGAAATCAGGGCCGCAGGCGGCAACCAGGAACTTGATCCGGTCCATGTCGGCAAAGGCTTCCTTGAAACCGACGATGCGCGGATGCCGGGACAGCGCCGCCGCGGTCTGCGGCTTGAGGTCCACCGAAGTCCTGGATGGCACGTTGTACAGGAGGAGAGGAATCGATATCGCATCCGCGATGACGGTGAAGTGTTGCACCAGACCCCCCTGGGTGGGGCGATTGTAGTACGGGGTCACGACCAGCACGCCGGACGCCCCCAGCCTCTCCGCCGTAAGACTCCGTTCGACTGAATGCCTGGTGGAGGCCGACCCCGAGCCGGCGATCACCGGCACCTGTCCGTCCGCCAGGCGGACAGTCTCCTCGACCAGGCGCGCGTACTCGCTTTCCTCCAGGGTTGCGGACTCGCCGGTGGTGCCGGCCACGACCAACCCGTCTGTCCCGGCGCTGACATGGAAAGACACCAGCCTCTCGAGGGCCGGGAAGTCAATGCCTCCGTCATCCGTGAATGGGGTAATCAGGGCAACGATACTGCCGTGAAACATGCGCCGGGTACCTGCCAAAAGTGCCGGCCATGGTACTTGCGGCGTCCCGGACTGACAAGTATCCTGCACCCGACCGACCCCGGCCCCTGCCGCGGGAATCCCCGTCATTTGACTGATTGGCCAAGGCCACTGGAAATCATTGATTTATGGCAAGTAAAACACCCCGGGTAGGCGAAAAAGTCGCTGACTTCTCGCTTCCCGCCACCGGCGACAAGACACTTTCCCTCAAGGACTTCAAGAACCGCCACCTCGTACTTTACTTCTATCCCCGCGACAACACGCCCGGTTGCACGCGCGAAGGCCAGGATTTTCGCGACGCTTACAAGCCATTCAAGTCCGCCGGCGCCGAGATCCTCGGCGTGTCGCGTGACAGCCTCAAGGCCCATGAAAACTTCAAGGCCAAGCAAAAGTTTCCTTTCGAGTTGTTGTCAGACGCGGACGAAGAGCTGTGCCGCCAGTTTGACGTCATCAAGGAAAAGAACATGTACGGCCGCAAGGTCATGGGCATCGAACGGAGCACCTTCCTGATCGACAAGAAAGGCGTGCTGCGCCAGGAATGGCGAAAAGTCCGCGTGCCTGGCCACGTCGACGAAGTGCTCGAAGCCGTCCGCGCGCTTTGAGCTTTTTCAGCGCCCTTTCCAACTGACCGACGACCATGGGCAAGAACACGCGCCTGTATATCCTCGACACCAACGTGCTGATGCACGATCCCAGCGCGATATTCCGCTTCGAGGAACACGACGTCTTCATCCCCATGATGGTGCTCGAGGAACTCGACGCCGCCAAGAAAGGTCTTTCCGAGGTGGCTCGCAACGTCCGCCAGGTCAGCCGCTTCATCGGCGAGCTGATGCAGCGCCAGGGCGTCGACGATCTCGAGAACGGGCTGGCCCTGAAGCAGCCGGAAGGCCTGGAACTCGATGTCGGAACCGGGCACCTCTATTTCCAGACCAGCATGCCCGAGATCCACTCGAGTTTGCTGCGCGACGGTTCGTTTGCGGACAACGAGATTCTGAGCACCGCCCTCGCCCTGCAGGACCAGAACGGCCACGGCCAGATCGTGCTGGTCTCCAAGGACATCAACCTGCGCATCAAGGCCGCGATCCTGGGCGTGCACGCCGAGGACTATTACAACGACAAGGCGCTGGACGACCTCAGCCTGTTGTACAAGGGCATCAGGGAATTGCCCGACGATTTCTGGGAACAATCGCCCGACCTGGAATCCTGGAACGAGGGCAGCAAGACCTTCTACCGCGTCCCGCGCAGCAATGGCGAAGACTGGTATCCCCGGCAATGCGTGGTGATCGGCGATTCCAACCCGATCGAGGCGGTGGTCAAGGTGGTCGAAAAGGACAGCGTCCTGCTGCAGCTCGCCGACGAATATTATTCCGGCAAAAGAAACGTGTGGGGCATCCATGCGCGAAACCGCGAGCAGAATTACGCCCTCAACCTGCTGACCGACCCGGATGTCGACTTCGTCACGCTGATGGGCACGGCCGGCACCGGCAAGACGCTGCTGACCCTGGCGGCAGGGCTGGCCCAGACCATGGACGAGAAGCGCTACAGCGAAATCATCGTCACCCGTGCCACGGTGTCCATCGGCGAAGACATCGGCTACCTGCCCGGCACCGAGGAAGAGAAGATGACGCCGTGGATGGGCGCCCTGACCGACAACCTCGAAGTCCTCACCGAGGGCCAGGAAGGCGGCGAATGGGGCCGCGCCGCGACCCAGGATCTGCTGGCCAGCCGCGTGAAGGTACGAGCGCTGAATTTCATGCGCGGGCGCACCTTCCTCAACCGCTTCGTGATCATCGACGAGGCGCAGAACATCACGCCCAAGCAGATGAAGGCCCTGCTGACCCGCGCCGGCCCCGGCACCAAGATGGTGTGCCTGGGCAATGTCGAGCAGATCGACACCCCCTACCTCACCGAGACCACCTCCGGGCTGACCTTCGCGGTCGACCGCTTCAAGACCTGGGACCACTCCGGCCACATCACGCTGCGCCGCGGCGAGCGTTCGCGGCTGGCCGACTTCGCCTCCGACGCACTCTGAGCCAACAAGGGGTTCCCATTCTCCAGCGATGCCGGATGGTGGTATTGCCACTCGTCTCATGTATCCGCGGCCGCTACGCGGCTCCCCTCGCTTCTTGCCGCTTGGTGGACACGCGAATGACAGAACGTCCGTGTTCTGCATTCGCTAGCTCGACTCCTGCCTCGCTGTCCAGTCGCAGCTGCGTCGCTCGGCGCTCCCAAATCGACAAATGCCAATACCACCATCCGGCATCGGCGCTCTCCGGCACTGTCCGGTCAAGGGCGGATCAGTTCATTCGGCCACGTTGAGAATGCCGAGCGAGCCAGGAGCGACTGCGTAATTTCGCATGGAAGCGAAATTAGCCCATCCAGCACAGGGACGTGGTGTATGGGCGTGCGCACAAAGCGATGACGAGCGAGGGTAGTCCCTCGCGGACCATTCGATCGTGGGCGAAGGGACTGTCCGCCCTTGGCCTCGGGACATTGAACTGGACCGCTTGGCTATCCGGCGGTTTCGGGTTCGGGTTCGGTGGATTCGTCGTCTGGGGGTGGCGGTGACTTCTTCGGCCAGGCGCGCAGGATGGCGTTGACCAGGGTGGCCAGCGGGATGGCGAAGAACACGCCCCAAAAGCCCCACAGGCCGCCGAACACCAGGATCGCCAGGATGATGGCGATGGGGTGCAGGTCGACGACCTCGGAGAACAGCAGCGGGACCAGCACGTTGCCGTCGAGCGCCTGGATGATGGCGTAGGCGATCAGGACCTGGCCGAAGTCCCAGTTCCAGCCGTACTGGAAATAGGCCACGAAGGCGATGGGTATGGTGACCACCGCGGCGCCGATGTAGGGGATCAGCACCGAGAACCCGACCAGCGTGGCCAGCAGCGCGGAGTACTGCAGGCCGAGGAATTTGAATGTGATGTACGTTACGGCGCCGACGATCAGGATCTCGGTAGCCTTGCCGCGCACGTAGTTGGCGATTTGCGCTTCGGATTCGGCCCACACCACCGACGCGAGGTGGCGCTCCTTGGGGAGGTAGTTCAACGCCCAGTCAAGCAACAGGCGCTTGTCCTTGAGCAGGAAAAACACCAGCACCGGCACCAGGATCAGGTAGACCACCAGCACCACCACGCCGGCCACCGAGGCCAGCGACCAGCTCAAAACGCGCTGGCCGAGGCTGGCGAACTCGTCGCCGAGGCTGGCGATGAAGGTCTGGACCTGCTGCTCGGAAATCAGCTGCGGGTAATTGGCCGGCAACTCCTTGAGAAGCACCTGGCCCTGGCTGATGTAGCTCGGAAATTGCTGCACCAGCTGGGTGAGCTGGCGGGAAAGCATCGGCACCAGCCCCAGCAGCATGAAGGCCAGCACCGCCAGGAACAGCAGGAACACCAGGATCACCGCCGGCAGGCGCGGCATGCCGAATTTGCGCAGCCGGCCAACGATGCCCTCGAGCAGGTAGGCGATCACGACGGCGGCGAACATCGGCGCCAGCCAGCTGCCCAGGCCAATAATGATGGCCAGGCCGATGATCAGGAACAGGCCGAGAATTACAACTTGCGGGTCGGAAAATGACCGCTTGAACCAGTCAGTGAACAGATTCAAAAATCAAGCGTCCAGAGGGCTTCTATTTCGATGTTCTGGTCCAGGTTGTCCGTGGTTACGCCAAGCACGCTGCCGCCGAACGCGAATTCGGACGGCGCCCATGCGGCGTTGAACCGCAGCCAGCTCTGCGCGCCGGTGCGGCGTGAATAGCCGATGGTCATGGCGCTGTCGGCCAGTTCACCGGCCAGTGCCTGGCTCAGTGAATACGACGTCGGCAGCGGCTGCGTGGCCGAGCTCAGGTCGATGTGCCATTGCTGGTCGAGTCCGTCGCTCCAGGCCCAGCCGACGGTGTAAACCGTCAGGTCGTCCCACGAGAACTGCGGGCTGCTGGAGTCACCCAGGAGCGACAAGAAGCGGTTGGGCAGGTAGCGGCTCGGGAAGGCGCTGATGTCGCTGTACATCACGCGCTCCACCGCGAGATTCAGCCACGAATTCCGGCTCGCCTGAAAGGCCAGGCCAAGCCTGGCGCGGGCCGGGATGTCGAGGTCGGCCGGGTTCGAGTAGACGCCGTGAAAAGCGGCGAACTCTTCCATGTCGATGCGCGACTGGTAGCCGGCGTCAAGGGCGAAGCCCTGCGTGACTTCCTGCCTCAGGTCAAGACGCACGCCGGTGCCGTATCCGGACTCCTGGTAAGGCCGGTAGCTGGGATATTCGAAGAAGCTGTTGTCCGGATAATCCGCCGCCCGCAAACCGAGTCCGGCGGCCGAGTAGCGCTGATAGGCGATGACAGCGGATACGCCCAGGATGCCGTTGTCGCCAAAAGCGCTCTCCAGGCCCGGCGCAAAATACTGCCGCTCGAAGCGGCTGCCGTCGTAAATGGACTCAGGCTCAAAGTCAGGCCACATGAATTCGGAGGTCGACTGCCACTGCATGTCCAGCTTGAGGTCGAAGTTCCGGTTGTTGAGGAGAGCGATGCCGAAATCGGGCAGGATCATGACCTCGTCGCGATGCAACCAGGACACGTGGATCGGCGCCACCTGTTCCGGCAACAGGTAGCTGGGCGTCAACTCGCGCGCAAGGTAATCCTGCCACGGTCCCAGCTCAAACCCGATCACGTAGAAAGACGTGAGGCCGCCGCCGCCACCGGCAAAACCGGCCGGCAACAGGACACCGGCATGCGCGCCCGACACCAGTCCAGGCAGCATGAGCAGGGAAATCAGCAGCTTTTTGGCGACTTTGGATCGCACTTCAGGCATCCTACCTTTTAGTTGACTGCACTTACTCATAGTGGAATATGGCAGGAATACAACAGCGTGTCAATGGAATCCCGGGAGGCCTGTCGCGGTTGCGATCAAGTGTCATCACACGCTGGGCAAGTGACTGTTTTCTAAAGACCAATGTTCGCCGACCCGGCACCGGCGGGTGCGCCGTTCAGGATCACGGCCAACGGCAGCGCGACCACAAGCGTTGCTAATATACAACAACCTGGCGGAGACCGTACTCAGTGATCGATGAATCCAGCCCCAAGCTGACCACCGCCGCTCTGACCATCGCGGGCTCGGACAGCTGTGGCGGTGCGGGCATCCAGGCGGATCTACGGACGTTTCATACCCTCGGCGTTCATGGCGCCAGCGTGGTCACGGCCGTGACGGCCCAGAACACGCTGAAGGTCAGCGCCACGCAACCGATTTCGGCCGCCGTCATCGTCGCGCAACTCGAGGCCGTTCTCGACGATCTTCCCATTCGTGCCATCAAGACCGGCATGCTGCCAGACGCCGCCGCCATCGAATCAGTGAGCGAAATCTTTCAAAGCCGCTGCAGCAACGTCCCCCTGATCGTGGATCCCGTCCTGATCGCCACCAGCGGCGCCTCATTGACCGTCGAGGACACGATTTCGGCACTCAGGGACCACCTGTTTCCCCTGGCCAGCCTGATCACGCCCAATCTCGCCGAGGCCGCGGCGCTGAGCGCTAGCGAGGATCCAATCGAAGGCGCACGCGGCCTGCTGGACACCGGCTGCGGCGGAGTACTGCTCAAGGGCGGCCACGGCGAGGCGGACACCATCGTCGATCGGCTGATCACAGCGCAAGGCATGGCCCGGTTCGAGCATGCGAACCAGCCGGGCGAATACCACGGCACCGGCTGCACCTTGTCCGCCGCCATTGCAGCGCGCATGGCGTTGGGTGCATCACTCTTTGAAGCGGTGGAGTTTGGCATCGAACACGTCCAGGGCGCGATCGCGGAAGCCCGCCTGCCGCTCAAGGGCAACCTGCACCTGCTTCCCTGAGCGCTTGCCTCAGCGCAAAATCCAGGCGAGATCAGAGACGCTCGATAATGGCGTCCGTAATCGACCCTGTGGTGCCACTGCCGCCGAGATCCGGCGTCACCCGGTCGCCCGCCGCCACGGTCTCGCGGATGGCCGCACGCAGCCGGTTTGCCCGGTCCTCCATGCCAAGGTGCGAAAGCATCAGGGCGCCGGCCAGCATGACCGCACAGGGATTGGCGATCTTCTTGCCGGCGATGTCGGGAGCCGAGCCGTGCACCGCTTCGAACATGGCGGCGTCCTTGCCGATGTTGGCGCCCGGCGCCAGGCCCAGTCCACCCACCAAGCCGGCGCACAGGTCGGAAATGATGTCGCCAAAAAGGTTGGTGGTGACGATGACGTCGAACTGTTCCGGGTCGAGCACCAGCTTCATGCAGGTGGCGTCAACGATCATCTCCTCGGCTTCGATGTCCGGGTATTTTTCCGCCACTTCACGGGCGACGTCCAGGAACAGGCCGGAAACCACCTTGAGCACGTTAGCCTTGTGGACGATGGTGACCTTCTTGCGTCCCGCCGAGCGGGCGAGGTCGAAAGCGTAGCGGGTGATACGCTCGCAGCCCTTTCGCGTCACCACCATTTTCGACTCTGCCCGGCTGCCGTCCTCGCTGATATGGGAATCGGCGGCCAGGTAAGCGCCCTCGGTGTTCTCCCGCACCGTGATGATGTCGACGTCGTCGTAGCGTGCCCGCGTGCCGGGGATGGACAGCACCGGCCTGACATTGGCGTAGAGGTCGAAAATCTTGCGCAGCGTGACGTTGATCGATTTGAAGCCCTTGCCCACCGGGGTGGTCAGGGGCCCTTTGAGCACGATCGTGTTGCGGCGGATCGACTCCAGCGTGTCCTCCGGAATCAACTCGTCGCCGCTTTCCAGGGCAGCCAGACCGGCCTCGGCGAACTCGTATTCCAGGCCGGCGTCCAGCGCGTCCAGGGCGCGAAGGCTGGCGTCGACGATTTCCGGGCCGATGCCATCGCCCCTGATCACGGTAATGCGTGTACTCATGAATAACCTCTCCTGGTGGTCGGTGTGCTGGTTCTCACTCAGATACAACTCAGCGGCCGCGGCAATCCTGCGTACCGACAGGCCTGGGTCGTCGGACCCTCGGGGAACAATCGATACAGAAACCGGCTGTTGCCTTTCTCCGATCCCAGCTTTTCGGCGACAAGTTTAACCAAGGCGCGCATCGGCGGCTCGATTTCATAGCGATCGAAGTACTCCTGGAAGATTTCGATCACCGCCATGTGTTCGTCAGTGAGCATGATGCCGTCGGCGCGGGCCATGTGCTCGGCGACGCCGCGATCCCAAGCGCCCCGGTCCACCAGGTAGCCCTTCTCGTCAACGGCGAGCCGGCGCCCATCCTCCAGTTTCAACAGCTGTTCCGGCACCATCTAGCGCCAGCTCAGGCAGCGGCCATGCATTTCGATCAGGGCCACCAGCTCATCGTCGTCAACCGCCCGCATGCCGCGAGACGCGGCCGCCCCGGTCACGCCACGGGCAGAGGCATCAGGGGAGCTGAACACGACCGCACACGGCATGCGCGGTCGCCCCTCGAAATCCTCGCTGACAACGGCCATGACCGCGGCGTCTGCGAGGACCACGGTGTCGTCGTCCGCGCAGCAGCGCTGGCAATCCCGCCACACGCCCGGCTCGGCCCTGAGCAACAGGTGCAAAATGCCGCTGGCCTGGGTCACAGCGACATCACCTGGCCGCAGTGCCGCCATTTGTCCGCCATCGACCGACCATCGAGTGCAACGACCGGCACGATGGGTTCAGCGCCCAGCCCGATAAGCCGCGCAAGTGCCCCTTGTTCGGCAAAAAACCGGGCCTCGGTGAGGCCCGACACCGCACCCCAGCCTTTCAGGCCCACCGGCAGGGCCGCCGCCCCCGGGTCATGGCCGGCGGCGAGTTGCCAGATGCCCTCGCCGAGAAAAAAGACCTCGAGCGGCAGCTCCAGGGTGGCCGCCGCGAGCACCACGTCGAGTTGGCTGCGCGGCGAGTGCCGGGCGTAGGGCGCATGCCTGACGACGAATCCGAGCGGTTTCGGGGCGGCCGTCAAAACGTCACCACGCGGTCGCAATCAATCGCGAGATCAGCCAGCTCGACCAGGCCGGCAAGTTCGAACGGCTCGGGCACCGCACTGCCAAGCCTCCGCTGCGCGGAAGCCTGGCACAGCATGAGCCGCGCCCCACTGGTCTTGGCCAATTCGGACCACCGGCTGGCCACATCGACCTGGCCGGAGCCCGAAGCCGTGCCGGCAGCGGCGTTGTAGACCCCGTCACCGCGAAAAAAGACTGCGTCCAGGTGATGCCCGGCGGCGGTCATCGCGCCGGCCACCCTCAGTGCGGTGGCAGCCAGTGTGGACCCCCAGGGGCTGTCATTGACGAGAAGGACGATATTCACGAATAAGCTGATGACAGGAGAATGGATGACGCATAATAGGTACTTGCCGAACCTGGCGTTTAGTTTGAGGTCTGAGTCGGGTAACCGCAATCCTGCAACGATGCCCAAACCCTTTTCGAAAATGAGAATCGTCGTCCCCGGGTGGATGATTCGCGCCATGCTCAGCCTCGCCATCATGGCCGTCACCTTTGCAGCCGGCGCCCAGACGACCGACAACGTCACGCTGCCGGACATGGGCGCATCGGCCGACAGCATCCTTTCGCGAAAGGAAGAAGAAGAGTACGCACGCAGCCTGCTGATGCAGATGCGCGCCTATGATGTGCTGATCGAGGATCCCCAGATCGCGGCCTATTTCTCGGACATGGGCTACCGCCTGGTGGCATACAGTGAACGGCCGGACAAGGCCTTCACCTTTGTCGTGCTCGACGAGGACGTGGTCAATGCATTCGCCGCGCCGGGCGGCGTCATCGCGCTGTTTTCGGGAATGATCCTGACCGCCGACGATGAAAGCGAGATCGCGGCCGTGCTGGCGCATGAGATCGCCCACATCACCCAGCTGCACCTCTACCGTACCCTCGAAAAGACCAAGGCGATGAGCATTCCCATTGCGCTCGCCATGCTGGGCCTGGTGCTCGCCGGCGGTGGCAGCGGCGAGGCGATCCAGGGGGCACTGGTTGGCGGCAGCGCGGCTCTGCAGCAGGCGCAGATTTATTTCACCCGGCAGCACGAGGCAGAAGCGGACCGCATCGGTATCGGCACGCTTGCCCAGGCCGGCTACAACCCTGACGGCATGGCTGAGTTCTTCGAAAAAATGGACCGCGTGACGCGCTCCGCGGGCCAGGGCCCGCCCGAATACCTGCGGACCCACCCGGTCAATGTCAGTCGAATTGCCGAAGCGGAAGACCGCGCGCTCAAAATGGCAAGGCCCGAGCCGACCAGCGAGCTGGACTTTTTCCTGATGCAGGCTAGGCTGCGCGCCCTGGTCACCGAGTCGCCGCCAGAAGCGCTCAAGTGGTTTGCTGACCGCAAACAGCGGGCAGACATCAGCGAGGAAGAAGCCGAGGCCATCGAGTACGGCACCGCCATCGCATTGCAAAGGAGCGGCGAGTATCACCAGGCGCGGAAAACGCTCGACAGCCTGCTGGCCCACCGCGACCACCTGGCCTACGAATTGCAGCTGGCAGATCTCGATCTGGCGTCGGGCTACGACATTGCGGCCATCGAGCGCCTCGATCAGCTGCACAGCGATTTTCCCGGCAACCACGCCATCGTCATGCAGTACGGGCGTGCATTGCTGCAAAAGCGCGACGCGCAAAGGGCGCGAAAAGCCGAGGCGGTGCTGCGCAACCAGCTTCTTAGTCGGGGCGATGACCCCCTGCTTCAGGAGATGTATGCGCAGGCTTCCAATTATTCCGGCCAGGCGGTTCGCGCCTCAGAAGCCATCGCCGAGGCCTATTTCCTGCGCGGCCAGGTGCGTGAAGCCATCCTGCAGTTAACCAGGCTGTCCGAGCAGGACGACCTGACCTACTACCAGCGGGCCAGGATCACCGCCCGGATGGACGAGATGCAGAAACAGCTTGCGAAACTGGACGGTCCCGGACGCCCGGGATAAATCCGACCACTTACCGACTGTCATAATCCTGTCATTTAGGTCCTTATAATGGGATGATGGCCGCAGTCCCGGGTTCCGTCATGTCCAAGAAGCAACCGCTGGTCCTCGTAGTCGACGACGAGTCCGCCATACGTGACATGATCTCTTTTGCTGTGGAAAGGGCGGGAATGTCTTGCGCCTCTGCCGCTGACGCACGCGAAGCATTGCTGGCCATCAACGACGAGCGGCCCGACCTGGTGCTGATGGACTGGATGATGCCGGGCATCAGCGGCATCGAACTGACACGCCGGCTGCGCCGGGATCCTTACACTGCTGACATTCCCATCATCATGCTGACAGCCAAGGTGACCGAAGATGACAAGGTTGCCGGCCTCGAAGCAGGCACGGACGACTACATCATCAAGCCTTTCTCGCCACGTGAACTGATGGCGCGGATCAGGGCGGTCATGCGCCGCGCCAGCTCCACCGACGCCGATGGAAAGATCATACAGGGGGATCTGACACTGGACACCGTTTCCAGACGGGTACTGCACCACGGCCAAGAGATCCACCTCGGACCGACCGAATACCGCATGCTCGAGTTCTTCATGAGCAACCCGGGCAGGGCTTACAGCCGGGGCCAACTGCTCGACCATGTCTGGGGACCGAACGCTTACCTGGAAGAACGCACCGTCGACGTTCACATCCGCAGACTGCGAAAGGCTTTTGAACCGGTTGGCGCGAGCGACTATCTGCAGACCGTACGCGGCCACGGATACCGGTTCACGGCCGAGTCGTAGCTACCACCCTCAGGCTGATGCCTTCGAAGAGCGCGAAGCGGCTGATCGTCCGGTTTGCTGTGGCCGGCACGATCGCCCTTGCCGCCGGCTGGTTGCTGGGTTACCCCTTGATCACCCTGCTTGCAGTCCTGGCACTTTATGGGCTCTGGGGCCTGGCCAACGTCGTTCGACTTCATCGCTGGCTTGAGAGGCCCGACCTTCAAGTACCCCAGAGTGTTGGTATCTGGTCGGAGATATTCGACCGCATCAACCGGCTCGAGAAATCCCGGCATAAGCAGGCTGACCAGTACCGGGCCATGATTCGCGACTACCAGAGTCTTGCCGATGCGCTGCCGGATGCGACCCTCATCATGGACGGAAACGAAAACCTCAAGTGGTTCAACAGCACCGCGAGATCGTTACTCGGTCTCAAGGTGCCCGACGACCTGGGCCAACCCGTCACCAACCTGTTGCGCGGCTCGGACTTCGCGGACTGGCTTGCGGTGCAGAGAGAACTCAGGAGCAGGCTGGAGATGGCCTCCCCTGTCGATGACAGCACCTGGCTCAGCATCACCGCGGTCGATTACAGCGAAGACCTGCGTCTGCTGATCCTCCGCGATATCACCGATGTGCACAACGTCAACCAAATGCGGCGAGATTTTGTGGCGAATATTTCCCATGAACTCAGGACTCCGCTAACGGTTCTGCTGGGTTACCTGGAAATGTTCGAGGATTCGGACGACGAAACAGGCGAAATGGTCGGAAAAATGAGGTCCCAGGCGGAACAGATGCGTGAGCTGCTGGCCGACCTGCTCGAGCTCTCGAGACTGCAGAGCGACCGCATATCCGGTGAGGAAGACGAAGTGGACGTCGAGGCCATGCTGGCTCAACTGCGTGAACAACTCGAAGAGGTCAGTCGAAACCGGCATCGACTTGAATTCCGCATCGAACCAGGCTTGAAGCTGCGCGGTATCGCTTCCGATCTCGAGAGTGCCTTCAGGAATCTCCTGTTGAACGCCGCGAACTACACTCCGGAAGGGGGTGCCATCACCGTTGGCTGGCAATCATCCCCTGAGGGCGCCGTTTTCAGCGTTGCCGACACCGGTATCGGTATTCCAAGCCGAGCCATTCCCCGCCTGACAGAGCGCTTCTTTCGTGTTTCCAATGACCGTGCGCGCACTTCTGGTGGTACCGGCCTCGGCCTCTCCATCGTCAAGCACGTTCTCAACGCACACCAGGCCAGGCTTCACGTCACCAGTGAGCTGGGCGAAGGCAGCGAATTTCGGTGCATTTTTCCACCAGAGCGGACCTGTCTTGCTGCGTCCCGAGAGCAGCGAATGTGAGCACCAGGGCAGCGTAACGAGACCGTAATAGTCGGCCCGTACAATCAGCGCCAATAGCGATTGCGAAACCAGTGAACCGATCATGAAGCCCGCCGTTTCTTGCCGCATTTTCCTCGCCATCGGACTGATGACCTCAGGTGTCGCCTGGGCGCAGCCCGAAACTGACGCCAATCTTCCCGAATATGCCAAAAGCGCCGGAGTCTCCGGAAATCTCTCCAGTGTGGGGTCAGACACCCTGGCTAACCTGATGACGCTGTGGGCTGAAGAATTCAAACGTGTTTATCCCAACGTCAACGTCCAGATCCAGGCGGCCGGTTCGTCCACGGCCCCGCCGGCGCTCTCCGAGGGTACCGCGAACCTGGGCCCGATGAGCCGGCTCATGAAGGACCAGGAAATCGAAGCATTCGAACGGCGCCACGGTTACAAGCCCACACCGATCGCAGTCGCCATCGACGCCCTGGCCATATTCGTACACAAGGACAATCCCATCGCCGGCCTGACCATCCCCCAGGTGGACGCCATATTTTCTGGCACCAGAACCTGCGGCGGGCCAAACGACATCAACAACTGGGGCCAGCTCGGCCTGGAGGGCGGATGGAAGGACCGCTCCATGCAGCTTTATGGCCGAAACTCCGTTTCCGGGACCTACGGGTATTTCAAACAGCGGGCGTTGTGCAAGGGGGACTTCAAGAATTCGGTCAATGAGCAGCCGGGCTCCGCCTCAGTGGTTCAGGCCGTCAGTGCCTCCCTGAATGGCATCGGGTATTCCGGCATCGGCTACACCACTTC